>JAKONR010000528.1 GCA_022701825.1 Hymenobacteraceae bacterium
TGAACCGCATAAATCGTTTTATGGCCCTCGCGGTCACGGGCCTGGCGCTGGCCTTCGGGCTCAACGCCTGTACTACGGCCAACGTGGCCTCAACCAGCGATTTTGACCACGCCGTCAACTTCCGCGCTTACAAGACCTGGGCCTGGTACCCCAAGCAAGCCAATGATACGGAGGGCGGCCCCGCCCGCGGCTACGAATCCTTTACCGACCAGCGCATCCGTGATGCCGTGACCAAGGACCTCGCCGCCAAAAACCTCACCGAGGTAGCCAGCAACGAAAACCCCGATGTGTACGTGGCCTACAGCGTGCGCGTCGAAAACCAGCAGCAGCGCACGGGCAGTCCCTTCGGCTACGGCTACCCCTATGGCTACGGGTACGGCGGCTATGGGGGCTACGGCTACCCCTACGGCGGCACGTACAACTACAAAGCCGGCACCGTTATTATCGACATCGTAGACGCCAAGCGCAAGGAACTGGCCTGGCGCGGCACCGGCCAAGCGCAGCTCGATAAAAACACGATTACGGAAGAGGAAACCTACCGCATCGTGAACAGCGTGCTCGGCAACTACCCGCCCACCGACGACCGCCGCCGCCAGGCTGTCCGCTAGGTAGCAAGTTGTTAAAAAGCAAAAAGCCTCGCCATTTTGGCGAGGCTTTTTGCTTTTTAGCGGCGTTGTGCTTGGTGGCGCACCGCCATAATCGTTATCAATTGGCTGTCTACGTAGTCAACCAAGCGGTATTTTTCTACGAGCAGCCCCCGAATGTGCGGACTGTCGATTGCCGTATTCTTGCGGCCCATCTCGGGAAAAGATAGTAGTCTGTCAGCTACTCCGGTAATGCGCGTCGCTAGCTCATCAGCATACCCTGGTGAGAACTGCGCCACAAAGTCGGTGATGGCTGCTAACTCATCCAGTGCCTCGTTACTCCACCGAAGTTTCACGCTCGCGTCGACGTTGGGTCAAATAGTCCCTTACCTGGTCGTGCGGGATGGTGCGTCCTGCCGCTATGTCTGCAAAGCCTCGTTCTATCGCCTGGCAGGTAGAAACCGACTCCAACACGTCGTCCCAAGTAGCATCTTCAGCCAGGTTGTTGGCGATGTTGAGCAACTGCTCTTTGATGGAAGGAAGCTTTGGTAACATGGCGAGGAGGTTAAAAGCTGCTAAATCGGCACGTTCACGTGGCGCTCGGCGTGGTACGACGAGCGCACGAGCGGGCCGCTTTCCACATACTTCAAGCCCCGGCGCAGGCCTTCTTCGCGGTAGGCGGCAAACACCTCGGGGTGGATGAACTCGGCTACTTCGAGGTGGCGCTTGGTGGGCTGCAGGTACTGGCCCAGGGTCAGAATATCGAGGCCGTTGGCCACGAGGTCGTCCATGGCCTGGTGCACTTCGTCCTGCTTTTCGCCCAGGCCCAGCATGATACCCGACTTGGTGCGGTGCCCGGCCAGCTTGGTGCGCCGGATTTGCTCCAGCGAGCGGTCGTACTTGGCCTGCGGGCGCACGAGGCGGTAGAGGCTGCCCACGGTTTCCATGTTGTGCGAAATCACTTCCTGGCCGCCCGAAATCATCACTTCCAGCGCGGCCCAGTTGGCTTTCACGTCGGGTATCAGCGTTTCGATGGTCGTGTCAGGGCTCAATTCCTTCGTGAATACCACTGTATCGCGCCACACGCTCGCGCCGCGGTCCTTGAGCTCGTCGCGGTTTACGGAGGTGATAACGGCGTGCTTCACTTTCATGAGGCTGATGGCCTCGGCTACGCGACGCGGCTCATCCAAGTCCAGCTCGGAAGGGCGGCCGGTAGCCACGGCACAAAACGAGCACGAGCGCGTGCACACGTTGCCGAGTATCATAAAGGTAGCCGTGCCCGCGCCCCAGCATTCGCCCATGTTGGGGCAATTGCCTGACTCGCAGATGGTATGCAGCTTGTGCTCGTCCACCAGCTTGCGCACGGCGGCGTAGTCGGGCCCAATGGGCAGCTTCACGCGCAGCCAGTCGGGCTTGCGGGCGCGGGCCGGCGCGGGCGGCGCCGGTGGTTCGGCCTGAATAATGGGGAGCGACAGCAGCATAGTATCCATAGTGTAAAGTTAAACAACAAAGCCCCGGCAAAGTGCCAGGGCCGTGCCAGGAATAGCGCCAAAATAGCGTCCTGCGCTAGTTGCGGTGGCCTAGATACAGCGTGAGGTAAACCGAGGGGTAGAACTGCTTGTTCAGCGCGTTCTGGTCAGCGGGGTTCCCAACGGCCGAGGGTGGGTCGAAGGTAAGTAGGCGCTGAGTGTAGGTTTCGAGCAAAAAACCTACCTCAGCCCCCGCCACGGCGTCGCGGTAGCGGCCATACTCAAAGCTGAGCGCCCCGCGCAGGTGCGCGCCCGGCACCACCTTGGTATTGCTGATGCCCGCAAAGAACGGGGCCCGGTCAATAATGTAGTCGCGAACGTGCTTGTTCGGGTTATATTGCTCATCCACAATAACATCGCTCTGAGAAGGGCCGCCGCTGCCGCGCCGCTCCCACGTCTCGTCGTAGCTGATGTAGTAGGGCATGAGCAGGCCAATGGATGGCCCCGCGCTGAGCAGGGCGTTGACCTGCACGCCCGCCTCGGCGGCCTTGCGAAACAGCACGTGCTGAATACCAATCGAGGGCCGTAGCGCAAAAGCGTAGTTGGACTTGTAGAGCGTGAAAGAGCCACCGGTATACGGGTTGGTATAAGGTTCTTCCTTCTGGTTTTTGAAGAATACACCTTCCAGGCTCCAAAACCACAGGCGGCGGTCGTCGACCACGCGCGACGAGCGCACGTTGACGCCGCCGATGAGGCCGCCCTGGGTGTTGAAATTGATGCCAAACACCGTTTCGCGCCGGTACGACTGCTCGTCGGAAGGCGCGGTGGTGGGCACCGTATGCCCTGGCCGCCGGGTGGCGGGCGCCGGGCGCGTGGGCTGCTCGGCTGGCCGCGCCGCTGGGGCAGACTGGGCAGGTGGTGCCGCCGGCGCGGTATCCTGAGCCAGGGCCGGGGCCGCCGCTAGGCCGCCCAGCGCGGCCATCAATCCAAGGGCTAAAAGAGGTCTCATAGGGGTATCAAAAATAGCACAGTTGGAGCAAGTTAAATCCTAAAACCCGGCCGAGCGGCCACCCACTTGGCGGCCGGCAGCTAGCTTCGCGGCATGATGACCGCTCCCACCGCCACCGCCCGCTACGAAGGGCACCTCCGCACCCAGGCCACGCACGTGGCCTCGGGCACCAGCATTCAAACCGACGCGCCGGTTGACAACCACGGCCGGGGTGAGGCTTTTTCGCCCACCGACCTGGTCGGCACCGCGCTCGGCACCTGCATCCTCACCACAATGGCCATCGTGGCCGAGCGCCACACTATTGACCTGGTCGGCAGCCGCGTGGAAGTCAAAAAAATCATGAGCCAGGAGCCGCCGCGGCGCATCGCGCAGTTCGACGTAGACCTGACGCTGCCCGCCACCCTCAGCGAAGCCGACCGCGCCCTGCTCGAGCGCGTGGCCCACACCTGCCCCGTAGCGCTCAGCCTGAACCCCGAAATTCACCAAGAGGTTCGCTTTATTTATCAATAAGTAAATGAGTGAGTTGCGAATGCGCGATTAGCAGCTAATTCGCTTATTCGCAACTCACTCATTCATTAGTTGACCTTCACGTCGCTGAGGCGAATGCCCATGTGCGAGGCGTGGTAGGTGCACTTGCCATCCTGAATGACCAGCAGCTGGGGCGACTCGTGCTGCACGCCAAATTCCTGCGCGATTTGAGCCGAGATGGGCCGAAAACGCAGCAAATCGAGGTAATACAGTGGCGTATTGGCGGGCAGCGCGGCGTCGGCCCACTGGCGCTCGAGCTTGCCCTTGGCGGCCGCGCTGATGGAGCAGGTAGTGCTGTGCTTAAAGATGAGCACCGGGTGCTCGTGCGACGCCTGCACAATGTCGGTGAGCTGTTCGGGCTGGGTGAGGGGAAGCCAGGGAGTGGCCATAGCAAACGTACTTAGTTAGGGGAATTCGGTTTCCGCTTGCGTAACCGCAAGCCGGGGTATTTGGGTTCGGTTACGTGCGGCGTGCCATCGCGGTCGAACTTGGGCTCGCCGGCCACCGCTGGCAGCGGGGCCGACTCGCCGCGCCGGGGCGGCCGGCGCGGCGCGCCAAGGTCGCGGTCGGTGTAGGGCGTTTTGGTGCGGCGGGCCTCGCGCAGGGCGCGGCGGCTGGCGGCGCGCTGCTGCGCCGGGCTGCTGGCCTGGGTTTGGGCTGGGGCCGCCGGGGCCGCGGCAAGCAGCAGCGCAGCAGCGAGTAGCATCCGGGGCATCATGAGCGGGTAGGAGAGAGGGTAATACAAAGCGAGCGCCTCCGAGTTAGAATTTAATCAACTAAAACGTAAGGTTATAGCCTTAGTTGCCGTTCTGCTCTAGCGTGGGGTCGGGCTTGGGCACCGGAGCTTTCTTGTCCTTCTTCTTTTTCTCCTCCTTGGGCGCGTTAGTGGCTTTTTCTTCGGGGGCGGGGGGTGGGGGCGCGTCTTCCACGGGTTGGTCGGCGCGGGTTTTGGGCGCGGGGGCGTCTTTGTCGCCGCCCTTGCCTTTGCCCTTGGCCGACGACTTGCGCAGCTTGCGGTTTTCGCGGTTCACGTCGTTGTGGGTGAGGGGCCGCGTATCGTAGCGGTGGTATTGGAGGCGCTTAAGATTGGGCTTGTTCTTAATTAAGCCCTCCTTGTCGTACTTGTTGCGCGTGCCTTCGGGCAGCTCGCTGTAGGAGAGCTTGCTGTCCTTTTTGGCCTCCGAGCCGGGCGCGGCGTCGGGGTTGGTGGCCCCGGTCACGGGCTCCTCGCTTTTGAGTACCTGGCCTTTGTGGCGAGCTTTTTCGGCGGCCTTAAACTTGGCCTTGGCCTGCTTCGACATATCGGGCGTGGGCAGGCGGCGCGGGTGCACGATGTTTTCGTACACCGAGCAGCCGGCGAGCAGGCCGAGTAGCAGCAGCGGCAAAAAGGAGCGGAGCAGGTTTTTCATACAGGAAGGAAATGTAGCGTAAGCTTCAGCTTGCGTCTCGTAGGCCCGGTACCCGTGTGCAAGCTAAAGCTTGCGCTACATTGTTGGTTGCGTAAGCTCGCCGCCCGTGCGCAAGCTAAAGCTTACGCTACAGACTAATACTCGCGCAGCGCCCGCAACTGCTCGCGCAGCCGCTGCTGCGGCAAAAAGTCGGCCTCTAGCTGGGGCGCGAAGGGTACGGCCGTGTCGAGCGCGGCCACGCGGCGCACCGGCGCATCGAGGTGGCTAAAGCAGTGCTCGGCCAGCCAGGCCGCGATTTCGCCGCCCAGGCCGCCGGTCAGGGTGTCTTCGTGCAGGATGAGCACGCGGCCGGTTTTGCGGGTGGTGCGGGCCACGGCCTCGGTGTCCCAGGGCAGCAGCGTGCGCAGGTCCAAAATGTCGGCTTTCAGGCCCAGCTCCTGGCACGCCGCCAGTGCCCAGTGCACGCCCAGGCCGTAAGTGATGATGCTGAGGTCAGAGCCCTCGGCCACCAGCGCGGCCTGCCCGATGGGCGTGGTGTAGTATGCCTCGGGCACCGGCCCGCTCAGCGAGCGGTACAGCAGCTTGTGCTCGAAATACATCACCGGGTTGGGGTCCTCAAAGGCCGCGCACAGCAGGCCTTTGGCATCGTGCGGGTTGCTCGGGTACACCACTTTTAGGCCCGGCACGTGCGTAAACCACGCCTCGTTGCTCTGCGAGTGAAACGGGCCGGCGGCCGTGCCCGCGCCAGTGGGCATGCGCACCACCACGTCGGCATTTTGGCCCCAGCGGTAGTGGCTTTTGGCCAGGTTATTCACGATTTGGTTGAAGCCGCAGGTCACGAAATCAGCGAATTGCATTTCCACCATCGCCTTTTTGCCCCGGATGCTCAGCCCCAGCCCCGCCCCCACGATGGCCGACTCGCAGAGCGGTGTGTTGCGCACGCGCCCCTTGCCAAACTGCTGCACGAAGCCTTCGGTAATCTTAAACACGCCGCCGTACTCGGCAATGTCCTGGCCCATAAGCACCAGCTCGGGGTAGCGCTCCATGCTTTGCTTTAGTCCCTCCTGAATAGCGTCGATATACCGCTTTTCAGGGGCTGGGCTGCCGGCCGGCGCGTCGGTAGTTGGTTGCTCAAAGGGTTGGTACATATCCGCTAGTTCCGTTTTAGCGTCGGCCACGGGCGCGGGGGCGGCCTCCGTTTCCTGCCAGCCTTTGTCTATCTCGGCCTTGATGCTTTCGCGCATCTGGATGCGGGCGGTTTCGCTGATGATGCCTTCGGCCAGCAGCCACTTTTCGTAGTTTTCGACCGGGTCTTTGGTGGCCCACTCCTGCATCAGCTCGGCGGGCACGTATTTGGTGCCGCTGGCTTCTTCGTGGCCGCGCATCCGAAAAGTGAGGGCCTCGACCAGCACCGGGCGCGGGCGCTCGCGCAGGTCTTCGGCCAGGGTTTTGATGAGGTCGTACACGGCCAGCACGTTGTTGCCATCGACCTGCACAGCCTCCATGCCGTAGGCAGGGCCTTTGTCTACGAACGACTTGAACCGAAACTGCTCGTTGCTGGGCGTGCTGAGGCCGTAGCCGTTGTTTTCGACCACAAAAATGACCGGCAGCTGCCACACCGCCGCCACGTTCAGGGCCTCGTGAAAATCGCCCTCGCTGGCCCCGCCGTCGCCCGAATAAGCGAGCGTCACGCGGGCCGCGTTGTCCAGCAAGTCGGCCAGCGCAATGCCATCGGCCACGGCCAGCTGCGGGCCAAGGTGCGAAATCATGCCCACGATGTGGTGCTCGTTGGTGCCGAAATGAAACGAGCGGTCGCGGCCCTTGGTGTAGCCCGTGGCCTTGCCCTGCCACTGGGCAAAAAGCCGCCCCAGCGGCACCTGCCGGCTCGTAAACACGCCCAGGTTGCGGTGCAGCGGCAAGATGTACTCGTCGGGCCGCAGCGCTAGCGTGCTGCCCACCGAAATGGCCTCCTGCCCAATGCCCGAAAACCACTTGCTTATTTTGCCCTGGCGCAGCAGTATCAGCATTTTTTCCTCGATGAGGCGGGGCCGCAGCAGCTCGCGGTAGAGGTGCTTGAGCACGTCGTTGGAGTAGTCCTTGCGGTCGAAGGCGAGGGTAGGAGCGAGGGCAGAAGTCATGAGGCGCGGTGGGCAAAATTGACCAGGCAAAGGTAGGGGCGCAGGAAGCGCGGGCGGCGGCGGCGGCCACAAGGCAAAAAGCCGCAACCTAGAAGCCCAAGCTGGTGTTTACAGTCGAAAAAAGTAAGCTGCTCGCCTACTTTCGCCTCGCGCTAGCCGCCTTTCCTTATTTGCCCTCGCTATGATACACTACCAGGAGTTTACCCTCGAAAATGGCCTGCGCTGCCTCGTCCACGAAGATTTTACGACGCCGCTGGCCGTGCTCAACGTGCTCTACGACGTGGGCTCGCGCGATGAGCACCCCGGCCGCACGGGCTTCGCGCACTTGTTCGAGCACCTGATGTTCAGCGGCTCCAAAAACATTCCGAACTACGACGAGCCGCTGCAAAAAGTGGGCGGCGAAAACAACGCCTTCACCTCGCAGGACATTACCAACTACTACCTCTCGCTGCCCGCCGCCAATATCGAAACTGGCTTCTGGCTCGAAAGCGACCGGATGCTCGATTTGGCCTTTTCCGAAACCGGCCTCGACGTGCAGCGCAAGGTGGTGGTCGAGGAGTTTAAGCAAAACTACCTCAACCAGCCCTACGGCGACGTGTGGCTCAAGCTCAAGCCCTTGGCTTACCAGAATCACCCGTACCAGTGGAATACCATTGGCAAGGAAATCGCCCACATCGAAGACGCTGACATGGCCGACGTGCGCGCTTTTTTTCAGAAGCACTACGCGCCCCAAAATGCCGTGCTGGTGGTAGCCGGCGCAGTGGCCTTCGACGAGGTAAAGCGCCTGGCCGAGAAGTGGTTTGGCCCAATCGAGGGCGGCCCGCGCTACGAGCGCCAGCTGCCCCAGGAGCCCGTGCAGACCCAGGCCCGCCATGCCGAAGTATCGGCCCCGGTGCCGCTCTCGGCCCTCTACAAAGCCTACCACATGCCCGCCCGCCTCGACCCCGGCTACCACGCCGTCGACCTGCTGAGCGACTTGCTGGGCCGGGGCAAAAGCTCGCGCCTGCACCAGCGCCTGGTGAAGGAACTGGAGCTGTTTAATAACGTGTCGGCCTCGCTCACGGGCGCGCTCGACCCCGGCCTGCTCGTTATCAGCGGCAAGCTAAATACCGGCGTGACGCTCGAAGCCGCCGACCGCGCCGTGGAGGCCGTGGTGGCCGAGCTGCGGCAAGCCGACGTGCCCGCCCTCGAACTCGATAAAGTAAAAAACCAAGCCGAAACCGGCCTGGTTTTTGGCGAAATCGAGCTGCTGAACCGCGCCCTGGCCCTGGCCATCGGCAAGCTGTTGGGCAATGCTAACCTGGTAAACGAAGAGCCGGCCCTGCTGCAAGCCGTTACGCCCGCCGCCATTCGCCAGGCCGCCGAGCTGGTGCTGCGCCCCGAAAACTGCACCACCCTCTACTACCGCGCCGCCGAAGCCACGGATGCGCCCGAGGTAGAAGCCGAGGCCTCGGCCGCCGCGTAGCGCGCCGCGCCAAGCGGCAAACCAACTAGTGAACCCGCCGTGCACTGCCGCGCCGCGTAGCGGCACCCGGTTCTTAGCAACTAAAAGTGCCCCGCAGCGGGCCCAGAAGGAATAGTCCTTCTGGGCCCGCTGCGGGGCACTTTTATGCCTGCAGCCCAAGCTGCACAGGCACCGCTACGTGGCGCAAAAACCGGCTATTTAGGAGTATTTAGCGTCGCGTTGCGCTTGGTAGGGGCGGCGGGGCCGTCGTAGGGGGGCGTGTTCTTGCCGTTGTAGCGCGGGTCTTGAATGGGCTCGCCGGGCGCGGCGTAGCCCGATTGAACCATACCGCTGGCACTGGTGCCGGCCGGCTTGATAGTGCGGCGAGGGGTGGGCGTTTTGCCCATGCCAGCCGGGCGCGGGGCGGCATTGCGCGAATAAGCCGGTTTTTGGGTGGGCGTGGTTTGGGCACCAGCAGTTTGGGCGAGCAGGGCTAGGCCGAGCAGCGGCAGGCAAAGGGAGCGAAGCATGGCGAAAAGGCGTAAAGGTGAGCGGCGGCCGGGCCAAAGTACCCCGGCCGCCAGCGCCTTGCATACGCGAAACGGCCACGGAAGGCTAAGTCCGTGGCCGTTGCTGTGAGGCAGAAAGAATAGTGAGAAAGGCGTGGCTGGAAGCAACACTTAGCGCTGGCTGGGCAGCGTAGTGCTGCTGGTGCCGGGGCGGCGCAGGGGGCGGCCGTCGTAGTCGGTGGTTACGCCGTGCGAAACTTGGTTGAGCGGGATGCCGGGGGCCGCCGACACGTTGGAGTGGGGGCGGTAGAGGGTGCCATCGTCGGGCAATTCCACGGGCTCATTGCTCCAGCCGCTCCAGCCCGGCTGGGTGCTGGGGGTGCTCATGGCCAGAGTGGGGTTTTTGGCAGCGGCTTTGGCAGCCGCCTCGGCTTGCTTGCGCTCGCGGGCCGTGAGCACGCGGGTAGCGCGGCGCGTTTGGCGGGCGGTTTTGGCCGCCGAGGCCGGCGACTTCGAGTTATCAACCGTCGTTTGGGCCGCAGCCGTTTCGGCGCTGAACAGAAGGCCGAGGCCGAGCAGGGGGAGAAGCAGTTGGCGTACCATAAACGTGAGGAGAAAAGAAAGTGGGAGAGGAGTTGGAGAGTTGAAAGGTCAATTGCAACGCGCGTGCCAAACTTTTGCGAGCGGGCGGCGGGCGGCGGTTGGGCGGCAGCCAAAAAGGTCTTTCCCAGCCCGCCCGCGCCCGCCGTACCTTTGCCAGTATCATGCAGGAATCTATTTCGGCCCTCGCCGCCGAGGTGGCCGCCGCCGACGTGAGCAGCGCCGCCGCCCTCGACCAGTTTCGCCTTCTCTACCTGG
>JAKONR010000200.1 GCA_022701825.1 Hymenobacteraceae bacterium
CCGATGCCCGGATTTTACTGCGGTAGCGGGCCTTTTCGGCGCGGGTTTCCGCAGGGCTAAACCGCAGAGTTTCGCAAGGCGTTCGAGTGGGCGTAGAGACGCATAGTTGCGTCTCGTCGTTATTCGGCCCGCCCTGATATGAGACGCAACTATGCGTCTCTACGCCCGCCTAAAACGCCTGCCCATGCGTCTGCCGCATCAGTGTGCGCACGGCGGCCGGCCAGTACCGCAGGCCGCCCACCACCAGCTCGCTCAGCACCGGCCCGCCAAAGAGGCGCTGCACCGCCCGCCCCACGTGCAGCCGCGCCCCGAAGGTGCGCTGCCACGCCTGAGCGTAGGCGGCTTCCAGGGCCGGGCGCGGCAGCTGCCCGCGCAGGTACTGGCTGGCGAGCGGGGCGGCGAGCGCGGCGCCGTGCAGGGCCATGGCCATGCCATTGCCGCAGAGCGGCGTGATGAGGCCGGCCGCGTCGCCGAGCATCAGCAGGTGCTGCTCCACGGGCTGCTTGGGGGCAAAGGAAATCTCGTTTATCACCTCGGGCTGCGCATACAGGCGCTCGGCGTGGCGCAGAATGTCAGTCAGGTGCGGGTTTTGGGCTAATACTTCGCTTTCCAGCGCCGCGATGCTGCCGTGGGGCTTAAGGTTGGCGCGGGTGGTGAGGTAGCAAAAGCACAGCTTATCTTCTTCGATGGCCGAAATGCCCGCGTAGCCATCCCGGAAATTGTGCAGCGCGATGAGGTCGCGCGGGAAGCCGGGCAGCCGCAGGTGGTGCTTCACGCCCAGGTAGGGCGAGCGCTGCCCAAAAAACGGCCTTTTTAGCTGCCGGTCTAGCGCGCTACGCTTACCGTAGCTGCCCAGCACCAGCCGGGCCGTGAGCTGCCGGCCATCGGCCAAGGTCAGCGTGTGGCGGTCGGCCGCGGCCTCAAAAGCTACGTCCGTGACCGTGGCGGGCAGCACAAATTCCACGCCCCGCGCCAGGGCCAGCTTATACAGAAAATCATCGAGCGCGTAGCGGCTCACGCCGAAGCCACCCAGGTCGAGCGGGCTGTCGAGCACGCGCCCGGCCGGCGACGACAGCCGGAACCGGCTGATGCTGGCCGGCTTCAGCGGCGCGGGGTCGGCCCCCAGCCGGCGCAGGTAGGGCAGCACCTCGTGGCTCACATACTCGCCGCACACCCGGTGAAACGGGTACTGCTTGCGCTCGATTACCACCACCCGGTGCCCGCGCCCGGCCAGGTCGAGGGCGGCCGCCAGGCCCGCCAGCCCGCCGCCCACCAGCGCCACATCGGCCGGGGCCGCAACTACAGAAAAATTATTAGCAGGAAAAGCTACCACTTTACCGGGTTAAAATTGGCTTCGGTCGTTATATTGCGATTTCGCTTAGCTTATGCCAGCTGGTTATTGTACTTTTGTAAAACCAAAATCATGGCTAGCCGTAACTTTAATCCCACCCCGCTAAGCTATTCTGGTTGTTAGGACTATGAAAAAACGGATACTATTCTCGCTCGTCTGGCTCGCTAGCCTTGGCATGCTGTGCGACAGCCTGCCCGCGCTCGCCAAGGCGACCCCGCCGGTGCACCACCAGGCCATTGCCCGCGCCACTACCGACGAGCGCACGCTGGTCGTGTACCCCAACCCCAGCACCGGCATCATTCACCTGACCATAAATGGCCTCGAAGGCCGCCGCGCCGAAGTTACCGTGCTCAACGTAATCGGCACCGTGATGTACCGCGAAACGCTTACTGAACTAAGCGAGCGCTCGACCAAGACCCTGGATTTGAGCCGCTTTGCCAATGGCCTCTACTATGTGAAGCTGGAGGCCGATAATTCGAGCCAGCTCTGCAAGCTCATCATCCGCTAGCCGAGGAATAAACGAGAGCTGCCCGATGCGGCTCCCAAACAAAAAAGCAGCCTAATGAGGGCTGCTTTTTTTGGTCGGGGCAAAAAGCCTAGCGGGCGGCCACGGGGGCGGGCGTTACCAAGTTGCGGACCCGGCGAGCAGTTTCAAGCGCCATGATGACGGTAGCGCCAACGATGGCCAAAAGCAATAACCACATAGTCGTAATTGGGAAAAAAGTAAGGAGAGCACTTGGCCTTCGCCGTAGCGCAGCCAAGGTACGGTACTTTAACCCCCAAACTGCCGCCAGGGTTAGTGTAAAATTAAGGCATTCAGGCCCTGCGTCTCAATTTGTACACGCAGCGGTTGCGCTGGCCGGGGCGTATACCTGTTCTGGCGAGCGAAGCGAAGTAATCGCACCCCAACGGCAACGCTCAACAGGTGCGACTACTTCGCTCCGCTCGCAAGGATAAGTTGCTTTCGGAAGCAATAAAAAGCGTATTAGCCAGCTACTTGGGCAGGCGCAGCTCACCGCTTTGCAGCAGGCGGTAGAGCGTGGAGCGACCCACGCGCAGGCGGGTGGCGGCGGCTATCACGTCGCCCTGGGTGCTGAGCAGCGTGTTTTGCATAATGGCCAGCGTTTGTTCGCGCAGCGATGGGCCAGCCTCGCCGCTGCTGCCGGGCGCGGGCGGCAGCTCGCGGCTGCCGGGCTGGTTTTGCAGCGAAGGCAGGTCGACGGCCCGGATGTGCCGGCCCTCGGCCAGCACGGCGGCCAGCTCTACCACGGCCCGCAGCTCGCGTACATTGCCCGGAAAGGCGTAGGCCAGCAGCCGCTTGCGGGCCTCCGTGTCGAAGCCGCGCACGGGCAGGCGGTTTTGTTCGCTAAAGCCACGCACAAAAAAATCGGCCAGCAGCAGCTTGTCGTCGCCGCGGGCACGCAACGGTGGCAGCTCGATGGGCAGCCCCAAAAGGCGGTAGTACAGGTCTTCGCGGAAGCGCCCGGCGCGGGCCTCGGCGGCTAGGTCGCGGTGCGTGGCCACCACCAGGCGCACATCGAAGGGGATGGGCTTGGAGCCGCCCACGCGCACCACCACCCGCTCTTGCAGCACCCGCAGCAGCTTGGCTTGCAGCGTCAGCTCCAAGTCGCCTATCTCGTCTAAGAACAGCGTGCCGCCGCTGGCGGCCTCAAAATGCCCCACCCGCCGGGCCGACGCCCCGGTAAAGGCGCCTTTTTCGTGTCCAAATAGTTCGCTCTCAATTAGCTCGCGCGGAATAGCGGCCATATTTACGGCCACAAACGGCTGGCTGGCGCGCTCCGACTGCGCATGAATGGCCTGCGCCACTAGCTCCTTGCCCGTGCCGGTTTCGCCGGTTATCGACACCGTGATGGTGGTGCGGGCGGCTTTGCCCACCAGCTCGCGCACGCGGTGCATGCTGGCGTGCTCGCCCAGCAGCCGGCGGGCGGCCTGCGGACACGGTGGCCGGGACGGCCGCGCCGGCGGCGGCGCCTGGTGCAGCTGGCCCAGCAGCTGCCAGAGGCGGTCGGGCGTGCTGGCGTCCTTGAGTAGGTAATTAGACGCCCCGTGGCGCATGCACTCCACGGCCGTGCTGACATCGGCCTGGCTCGAAACCAAGTAGATAGCGGCCTGCGGCAGCTGCTCGCGCAGGCGCTGCACCGTCCGGAATACGGCCACGTCGGGCGCGGGGCCGCAGTCGTAAATCAGGGCATTGGGCGGCGTATCGGTCTGAATCTGCGCCAGTACCAGCGCGGGACTGGCAAAGCGCTGCAAGCGGTGGTCGGGGTTGCGCTCGAGGTGGTAGCTGAGCAAGCTGGTATAGGCCTCGTTAGCGCCAAGGAGCCATATTCCTAGGGTGGTGTCTGTTGTCATAGAAGGGTAAGGCCGATAGCATAGCTAACACGTACCGGGAAGGATAACGGTAAAGTTTATATTGAAAAATTTATAATATAACAACTTATTAGTAATGGTAATGACTTATGCAAAAATAAGTCATTATGAGGCTATTAGGTTTCGTGCGGTGTCCATTTGTTGGAAATATTGCTCAAATTGGGAATGAATTCGTTTACTGGTATTGCAATAAGCTATTAGCATTCAAGAGAATACCCTGATGGCAGCATCCTTGGGCGATAGAGGGCACACCCTGCCATTCTTTCCCTGCCGTTATGTTATTTATTGAAAAAATACCATTCAAGTTTCGGGCACCCGCCCAGCTTTTTGCCTTTGTATGGCTGCTTTTGCTGGGCCACACCAGCAGCCGGGCGGCCGGGCGGGCCTACTACTCTACCGGCGACAGCATTGGCCTGGCCAGCAGTGGCAGCCGCGTCGAGCTGGCCACCCGGCTGCAAGCAGGTGCGCTGAGCCTGACGGCCAGCGTGCGCCCACCCAGCGTGTTGGGCCTGGGGGTGCTGGGGCCGGTGGCCACGGTGCGCCTGCCCCTGAGTGGCGTGGCCCCGGCGGGCTACCGCGCCGGAGTGCTCGTATCGACTACCAACAGCGGCCTGCTGAGCACCCGCGCCCTCGAAACGGTAACGCTGCGCACGTACCTGCACAGCACCCTGCGCGAAACCCAGCCCGTGGATGCCGCCGTGCTGCGGCTGGCGCTGCTGGCCGCCGCCGGGCAGCCGCAGCAGCTCGAGTTTACGACCAGCCTGAGCTTCGACCGGGTAGAGGTAAGCTTTGACCCCGGCGCGCTAACGCTGGATTTGCTCGGCTACCCAACTACTAACATCTTGTATGGCTACGCGGTAGCGCCTGGCGTGCCCAAAAAGGTAACCGGCTACCTGTCGCAGTTCGGCAGTGCCGCGGGCGGCCTCTACGGCACCACCAACAGCGCCAACCTGCCCGTGGCCGTGTGCGCCGGCAGCACGGTTATTGACCCCCAAAATGCCGTCGATAACAGCCTCACCAACTACGCTTACTTCAACACCCTGGCGGGCGTGGGCTGCACCAGCACGCTGCAAGTAAAGCTGGCCGGCACGGTGCCCGGCCCCGGCTACCGGGCGGGCTTTGTGGTGGGCAGCGCGGGCTTGCTCGATGTGGGCCTGCTGAATGGCCTGCGCCTGCGCACCTTTTTGGGCACCGCCGAGCAAGAGGCTTCGGGCGCTGGTAATCTACTGGATGTAAAGCTGCTGGCCGACGACCAAGCCTTCGTGAGCTTCCCCGTTACCAAGGCATTTGATGGCGTCAGCATCGAGCGCGGCGCGGCGGTGGCGCTCGTCAACAACCTGCGCCTGTACTATGGCTTTGGGCTGGCCGAGGATGCCTTCACTACCAGCCCGGTAGTTACCTCGTTTGCCTTCAGCCAAGGGCGCTACACCAGCAGCCAGGGCGGCGTGGTGTGCGCGGGCTGCGGCAGCAATTTGGGCACGGCGGGCGGCCAGCCTTACTTGCGGCTCAGCCAGGGCATTGCGCTGGGGGGCACCAATTGGGCACGGCTGGAACTGAATGGCGCCGGCCGGGCGGGCAACCGGGCGGGCATCGTGCTGGGCCAAAATACGCTGGTAGACCTCAGCGCCCTGGCCAACGTGGTGCTGGCCACCTACGACGCGGCCGGCAACGTGCTCGAAACGGCCAGCACCTCGACCGCCCTGGCCCTCAACGTGCTGCCCGACAACCGCCAGGAAGTAACCTTCCGTACCACCCGCGACTTCGCCCAGGTCGGCCTCGCCATCAACTCGACCCTGGGCCTGGCCACTACCGTCGATGTATACTCCGCCTTTGCCGACGACCTGGGCCTGCTGCAAGTGGGGCCGGCCGCCGGGCCGCTGCCCGTGGTACTCACCAGCTTCACGGTGCGCCGGGCATCTGGCAACTCCGCCGCCGAGGTAGCCTGGGTTACCGCCAGCGAGCAGCGCAGCGCTCGCTTCGTGGTAGAGCGCGCTACCAGCCCGCAGGCCGGCTTTGGGGCGGTGGGCGAGGTGGCGGCGGCCGGCACCAGCGCCGCCGCCCGCCGCTACACCCTGCGCGATGCCGCCGCGCCCACCCGCGCCACCAGCTACTACCGCCTGCGCCAGGTCGATACCGATGGCCGCGAAACCCTGTCGCCGGTAGTGGCGCTGGCTGCTAGCGGCGGGGCTGGCCCAGGCTTCATGCTTTATCCCAATCCGGCCCCGGCCGGCACGGTCAGCCTGAGCTTGGACACGCCCGTGAGCGCGGGGGCGGTGGTCGTTATCTATTCGCCGGTGGGCCAGGTGGTGCGGCAGCAGGCGGTGGGCGCGGCGGCCGAGCAGCCCGCAGCGTTCTCCACGGCCGGGCTACCGGCCGGCATCTACCACGTCGTGCTGCACGACGCGGCTGGCCAGGCGCTGGGCACCCAGCGCCTGGTAGTTAGCAATTGATTCTAGTCCTGGATAGTAGTCCTTCATTTTTAGTCCGATAGTCCGTTAGCTCGTTTCGTTAAGCCAAAAAGAGCCGCTCCCTGCTGCCAGGGAGCGGCTCTTTTTTGAGGCTGAGGCAGGCTTAGTATGAAGCTGGCGCCAGCTCCATCCAGGCCGGGCAATGGTCGGAGTGCACGGCATCGGGCCAGAGGCCGGCGTCGTGCAGGCGGGGCAGCAGCGCTTGGTCGAGTAGCAGGTGGTCGAGGCGCCAGCCCACGTTGCGCTGGCGCGAGCCGGCCCGGTAGCTCCACCACGAGTACTGGCCGGTGGCCTCGGGGTGCCGCTCCCGAAACGAGTCGCGGAAGCCATCGGCCAGGAAATCCCGGAACCATTGGCGCTCCTCGGGCGTGTAGCCGGGGCTGTTTTGGTTGGCCTTGGGGTTGTGCAGGTCGATGGGCGTCTGGCAGCAGTTATAATCGCCCCCGATGATGAGGGGCGGCACCATGGGGTCTTGCCGCAGCCGCGCCACGTAGGCCCGGAAGTAGTGCAGCCACTTTACCTTAAACGCCTGCCTTTCGGGCCCGCTCGTGCCCGAGGGCATGTAGGTGTTGAGCACCGAAAAGCCGTCAAAATCGAGCCGCAGCACGCGCCCCTCGTCGTCGTAAAGTGGCTCGCCGCAGCCCGTAACCACCGCTTGGGGCACAGCCCGGCAAAAGGTAGCCACGCCGCTGTAGCCCGGCTTTTGGGCGGGGTGCAGGTAGGCGTGGTAGCCCAGCGCCTCGAAGCCGCTCACGTCGAGCGGCGCGGTGCCGGCCTTTATTTCTTGCAGGCACAGCACGTCGGGCTGGCTGGCGGCCACCCAGTCGAGCAGGCCCTTGCTCAGGGCCGAGCGCAGGCCGTTGACGTTGTAAGAAACTATCCTCATATCGCTGATTTTCGGTGATTAACCGTGATGGCGCTGATTATTCGGCGCTGCGCCGGTTGTCCTTGCGAGCGTAGCACAGCAATCGCACCGACGCGGCGCAGCTGAGCTGCTGCGATTGCTGTGCTGCGCTCGCAAGGACAACCTCGATTCCTTTACTCCCCACGCTCCAAGGCTTCGAAATATTCCAGGATGTGCCATTTTAGCATTCGCTCCTGCTCTTTGAGGTTGGCGAAGGGCACCGGGTTCAGCAGCTTATAGTGCGGCCAGCCGTCGGCATCCACGTGCGCTAGCTCGTAGTGGCCGCTGAGGCTGAAGAGCTTACAGGTAGCAATGTGCATGAGGTCCTGCTTTTGCTCCTTCGTAAACTCGGCCACGCCCTGCCCCAACTCCTGCACCCCGATGAGCAGCAGCAGCGCATTGAGGTCGGGCCGGCGGCCGAAACGCTCGTGCAGGTCGGCCATCAGCGCCTCCCAGCGGGCATTAAAATTGGCCTCGCTTTCGGCGGTATTCGGGCTTAGGTTAGTGGGCATGCGGCGGCTGGGCAGGGGAGTGGTGCGCCTCGCCCAGGGCGGCCTCGGCGCGCAGGGTTTCCCAGTACTCGACGGCCCGGCGAAAGTGCGGAATCACGATGCTGCCGCCGATGAGGTTGGCGATGGAGAAGACCTCAAACAGCTCGTCGTCCGAGAGGTTTTCCTCGTGGCACTTGCCCAGGTGATACTTCACGCAGTCGTCGCAGCGCAGCACCAGCGAGCAGGCCAGGCCCAGCATTTCCTTCACCTTCACGGGCAGCGCGCCCTCGGCGTAGGCGTTGGTGTCGAGGTTAAAAAAGCGCTTGATAACCTTGTTGTCGTACGACATCACCCGCTCGTTCATGCGCTGGCGGTAGTCATTAAAATCAGTGGTAAGAGACATAAGAATGTAGGGTAAGCTTGCGCTTGCCAATGCAAGCGCAAGCAGTAATTGCTTACTACAAAGAACGCGCTGCGAGGTTCGGCGCGCTGCTACCTTGCAGCCAGCTAACGCCTACTACACCCTATGCTGCTGCGCCCGTTGCTCACCGATTTGCTGGCTCTGTTCTTCCCGCACGCCTGCCTGGCTTGCCAGCAGCCGCTGGTAGCCGGCGAGCGCCACCTCTGCACTACTTGCCGCGCCGAGCTGCCTTATACCGACTACCACCTGCTGCCGCCCGACCAAAACCCGCTGGCGCGCCGCTTTTGGGGCAAGCTGCCGGTGGCGCACACGCTCAGCTACCTGCGCTTTTTGCGGCACGGCCGCGTGCAGCACCTGCTGCACCAGCTCAAGTACCAGGGCCAGCAGGGCGTGGGCAAGGCGCTGGGGCAGCTCTACGGCGCCGAGCTAGCCTCGGCGGGCCTGGCCCCGGCCTTCGACCTTATCGTGCCCGTGCCGCTGCACCGCCGCAAGCTGGCGCGCCGGGGCTTCAACCAGGCCGATGCCTTTGCCGAGGGCCTCGCCGCCGCCCTGCCCTGCCCCTGGCGCGCCCACGCCCTGCGCCGCACCGAATACACCAACTCCCAAACCCGCAAAAGCCGCGCCGAGCGCTGGCAAAACGTGGCTACGGTCTTCGAAGTAGCGCGGCCCCAAGAAGTAGCTGGCCGCCATATTCTGCTGGTCGATGACGTGCTGACCACCGGCGCCACGCTCGAAGCCTGCGGCGCGGCACTGCTGGCCGCCGGGGCCAGCCAACTCAGCATCGCCACCATAGCCTGCGCTGAGTAGACCGCATATCCAGACCGCAGAGTCAAACGGATTAAACGGATTTCGCAGATACGCCTGCTGCGCAGGCTGGCTAGGCATAGTTTTGAGCGGATTGGTAGATTGAGAAAATAAATAATGATAGCTGCAAACAAGAAAGGCCACCCATTTGGGTGGCCTTTCTTGTTTGCAGCAAACTTCGGAGTAGTCAGCCCGGCGCAGCCGGGCGTATCTGCGAAATCCGTTTAATCCGTTTGAATCTGCGGTCAATCAGTGGCTACTTGTTGCTGCCAGCGTTAATCATCGCGCAGCGGAAGCCAATCGTGGCCGTAGCCGAATCCTCAGCCATAAAGCGGCGGGTGCCGGGCGAGAGGTAGTAGGCCACATCGCGCCACGAGCCGCCTTTGTACACGCGCACGTGGTCGTCAATCAACGACTGGTAGCCCTTCTTGTCGTAGCCTTTTTCGGGGTCACTCACGCCGTTGCGGCGGAAGGGGTTGAGGTCTTCCACGTCTTGGTACGAGAGGGGGCGGTACACGTCCTGCACCCACTCGTTCACGTTGCCGGCCATGTTGTAGAGGCCGTAGTCGTTGGGCGGGTAGGCGTACACGTAGTCCGTAATCATGGCGCCGTCGTTCAGGCTGCCCGCGATGCCGGCGTAGTCACCCCGGCCGCGCTTGAAGTTGGCCAGAAACTGACCCTGCTTTTTGCCATACGGGTTACGGGTCGAGCGGCCATCCCAGGGGTAAATACGCTTCACTTCCTGGTTTTCGTTGCCTACTTCCTGCACGCCCACGAGGGCCTGGGCGGCAAATTCCCACTCCGCCTCGGTGGGCAGGCGGTAGTTGGGCAGCGAGGTGCCAGCTTCGATAGAAGGTGCGCCTTTGCCATTGGCGAGGGCACCAGCGGCGGCACCAGTGCCACCTTCGGCGGCAGTGCCAGCATCACCCTTTTTCTTCTTCTTGCCAAACAGGCCTTTCTTCTCGCCGTCGCCGCCTTTGGCCGCGAGGCCTTCGTTTACCTTAGCCGTGCGCCACGTGCAGTAGCGGTCGGCTTGCAGCCAGTTCACGCCCACTACCGGGAAGTAGCGGAAGCCGGGATAACGCAGGTAATAGGTTACGTAGGGGTCATTGAACGACAGGTCGCGGGCCCACACCGTGGTGTCGGGCAGGGCGGCCTTATACTGCTCCTCGGTCGAGTCTTTGCGCAGGTAATGCAGGTACTCTAGCCAGTGGATGTTGGCTACCTCCGCTTCGTCCATGTAGAACGAGGCGATAGTCACCGTGCGCTCCATGTTGTCGTGGGTATTGGTCACGTCCTCCTCGGTGGTACCCAAGATGGTACGGCCACCCTCGATGTACACCAAGCCGGGGCCGACGGGCGCCTTCTTAAACTCCGACACCTTCATGCCCTCGTCGGTATTGTACTCGAGGCCGGTCGTCGACGACTCTTTGCCGGGGTTGTCGGCAGTGCCTTTTTTGCTGCTGCTGCAACTAGCCAGGGCCAGCGCACCCGCGGCAAGCAGGCTCATAGTGGAGTTGAATTTCATATACAAAGTGGATGCTGAGCTAAAGTGCTAAAAATAGATAGGCCTAATTTGGCTACAATATTACAAAAAAATCAGAACGCTGGGCAAGGGACGAGCGGATAATTTTTTCGGCGTAGCCGCCGGTAGGCGTTTTCCTGCTTATCAAACGCACGAAGGGTCAAACTTATTTCGTGCGCACCGCCCAAATCCTTAGCGAGTTGGCTGAGGCCGGCATCGTAGCTGTAGCCCAGGCGCAGGCTGCCCAGCTCCACGCCCACAACAGTGGCGAGCACGTGTTGGGTGCCCGTTTTTTCGCTAAAATTCAGGTTGCGATACGTCGCGCCCAGGGTAATGGGCTGCGCGATAAAGTACAATCCGGCCTCCGAGCGCTGCGAGCCGCCCTGGCGCGTGTAGGAGGCCACGGGCGAAAAGCTCACCTCGCGGGCGTCGTTGGTGCCGCGCCCCACGGTAGGCTTTTGCAAGAAAAGCTTGTAGCCCGCGCTCACGTTCAGGCGCATGGGCAGCGCGGCCTGCGTGGCAAAGCCCAGGTCGGGTTGGTTGAGGTTCTGGCCCGATACGCTCAGCCACGCCTGCTCGGCGTAGAGCACAGCTCCGAGGCCCAGGCTCAAGTAGTTGCGCGGCGGCAGGCCAGCCAGGTTTTCGGCCGAGGGGCCGAGCGCCGAGCCATCGGCCGAGAGCTGGTCGCCGAATAGAAAGTTGTCGTAGCCCACGCGCTGGCGGCCGTAGCCCACGCTGGTCCCGCCGCTGAGGGCCAGCACTTTGGTTAGGCGCGTGTGGTAGGCGTACTGGGCCGCCGCCTCAAAGCGGGTGTAGCCGGCCTCGCCCGCCCGGTCCTGGCTCAGGCGCAAACCCACGGCGTGGTGCTGGCCGGGGGCTTGCAGGCGCAGCTCGCCCGCGAGCTGGGTAGTGAGAAACGCGCCCGCCAGCTGCGGGTACTGGTTGCGAAAGCTGAGCGTAGCGCTGCGGTCGTCGAGCAGGCCCGCAAAGGCTGGGTTTAGGGCCTGCCGATTGGCCAGCGGCTGCGAAAAATATACGTCCTGCGCCCGCGCCGCCGGGTGCACCAGGGCCAGCAGGCCCACGGCCAGCAGCGCGTGGGGCCATCGGCGGGCCAGATTGGTAGGCGTATAGGTCAACAAGACAATAAATTAAGGCAGCGGGCGGCGCAGGCAGCCGTAGGATTATAGCGGTTATTCTTTGCAAGTATGCGGTGAATTAACCAAATGCGCAAGCGAAAGCCTACGGCATAAAAAAGCGGGCGGGCCGCTTTGCTCAGCAGCCCGCCCGCCCACAACGCCGAAGGCGGCGCGTTTATTTCTTGGTAATCGTAAACTCTACGCGGCGGTTGAAGCGGCGCGTCTCTTCCTGCTCGTTGCTGGCGATGGGCTGGGCACCCCCAAAACCCTGGGTTTTGAGGCGGTCGGCCGAAATGCCTTTCGATACCAGGTATTTCTTTACCTCCGCCACGCGGTCCTCGCTCAGCTTCACGTTCAGGGCCGGGTCGCCCTGGTTGTCGGTGTGCCCGCCGATGAGGATTTCCAGCGTCGGGTACTGCTTCATGGTCTTCACGAGGCGCAGCAGCTCGGGGAAG
>JAKONR010000533.1 GCA_022701825.1 Hymenobacteraceae bacterium
CACGTCGAAGATGCACTCGCCGCTGCTGGCAAACAGCACCAGGCTGGTGCTGATAAGGATATCGTCGGTCTGGTTCCAGAACTCAAACTGCACCGTGAGCGGCGTGCGGATGTCGAGCGGCGCGTCGAGCGCGGCCAGCTGCGGCACCACGGCCACTTTTTTGAAGCGAATGAGGTCGTTGCCGGGCGCGGTGGCGGGCGCGTCCCAGCTCTGGTGCAGGTTCGACTGCTGGGTGTCGGACAGGTACTGGTTGACGACGTCGGTGGCGCTGCCGATGGCTTTCATGCGGCCATTTTGGAGCCACACGCCCTTGCTGCACAGGTTGGTGATGGCTTGCATGCTGTGGCTCACAAACAAGATGGTGCGGCCCGTGCTCTGCGACACCTCGCGCATCTTGCCCAGGCTTTTCTTCTGAAACTCGGCGTCGCCCACGGCCAGCACCTCGTCCAGAATCAGAATATCGGGCTCCAGGTGCGCGGCCACCGCGAAGGCCAGGCGCACGTACATGCCCGACGAGTAGCGCTTGACGGGGGTATCCAGAAACCGCTCGATGCCCGAAAAGGCCACTATTTCGTCGAACCGCAGCCGGATATCAACCTTGCTCATGCCCAGGATGTAGCCGCTGAGGTAAATATTTTCGCGGCCCGTGAGCTCGGGCTGAAAGCCGGTGCCCACCTCCAGCAGGCTGCTGATGCGGCCCCGCCCGCGCACGGTGCCGCTGGTGGGCCGCACGATGCGCGACACGATTTTGAGCAAGGTAGATTTGCCCGCGCCGTTGTGGCCCACCAGGCCCCACACCTCGCCTTGCTTCACCTCAAAGCTCACGTCTTGCAGCGCCCACAGCGCCTGGGTCGAGCCCTTGGCATTGGCGTCGAGCTGAAAGTAGGGGTCGGCTTTTTTGCGCACCGCCGTCGTCCACCAGCGCTGCACATCCTGGCGCAGCGAGCCCGTGCCGATGGTGCCCAGCCGGTAGAGCTTGGACAGGTTTTCGATTTGAATTGCGATGTCGGCCATTATACTACGTCCATGAGCTTGTCGCCCTGCTTATTAAAGGTTAGCAGCGCCCCCGCAAACAGCACTACCGTAACGGCCAGGCTATACAGCACCTGCCCCGTCGTCACGAGCCCCTGCCCCAGCAGCGCCCACCGAAACAGCTCAAACTGCGACGTGAGCGGGTTGAGCTCCATCAGCCAGCGCCACTTGGGGGCCACGTGCTGCAAAGGATAGATGACGGGCGTCAGGAACATGAGCAGCCGCGTGCCCAGCCCCACAAAAAACCGGATGTCGCGGTACTTGCCCGTGAGCACCGAAAACAGCAGCCCCAGCGCCAGGCTCTGCACGCTCACGAGCACCAGGGCCACCAGCGCCAGCGGCAGCCCCGCCACCGGCGGCACCCGCCAGGGCGTAAACACCCAGTAGCCCACCAGCAGCAGCAGCAAAAAGCCGAACTGAATACCAAAGCTCAGCAAGTAGCCCAGCAGCCGCGCTACCGGCATGAGCAGGCGCGGAAAATACACCTTGCTGAAAATATGGGCGTTGTCGCTAAACGTGGACGAGGTGCCCGTAAAGGCGTCGTTGAACAGGTTCCAGAGCACGATGCCGGCCAGGTAAAACAGCACCGGCGGCGCGCCGCCCGTCGAAATGCCCACTACCTTGCCAAACACCACCACGTAGGTGAGCATGGTCATGATGGGCTGCAGCAGCACCCAGAGCGGCCCCAGGATGGTTTGCTGGTAGCCCAGCAAAAAATCGCGCCGCACCAGGCCCACCAGCAGGTGCCGGTACGACCAGTACTCGGCCAGGCTGGCACCCCACCAGCTGGTGCGGGCTTCGATTTCCCAGTCCCACTTAGCGGCGGGCGGCGCAGGGCGCTCAAACGGTGCTTGCATAGATTAAAATCGGCCGGGGCCGCTGCCGTAAACACGGGTTTTGGGGGAGGCTGGCCGCTAGGGCTGCGGCGCGGAGGTGGCCCGCTTGAAGCCCACCAGGTTTTTGAGATAGGCCTTGAGGGCCCAAAAAATGGTGCCGGGGTGCGGGCTGATGCGCACCGCGCCTCGTAGTTGGGTGCGGGCGGCGGCGGGGTCGGTGGCGTAGAGGTCATCGACGAGCGAGAGGCAGTAGGTAGCGTAGTGCCGCAGGGCGCTTTTGCGGAGGCGGCGGCGGTGCTCGGCCGGCAGGTACTGATTGATGAGGTCGATGACGGTCGCGATATCGCGGATATTCTGGCCAGTTTTGATGTGGCGGTGCGAGATGCTCGTGCTGTTGATGTAGCGGTAGCGGGCCAGGCACCGGGGCGAGTAGGCCACCGGAAAGTGCGCTGCGATGCGGGCCCACATCTCCCAGTCTTCGCCGTAGTGCACGGCGTAGAAGCTGCCCAGCTGCTCGTACACGCTGCGCTTGACCACGATGCTGGGCGTTTCGAGCTGCTGGCCCAGCGCCAGCCGCAGTAGCAGGTCTTCGATGATGCCCGCCGCCGGGGCGATGGGCGGGCGCTCGCGCACTTCGGCCCCAGTGGGCTGCATAAATACGTCGGCCGTGCTGGTGAAGGCCGCGCCCGCCGCCGGGTACTGCCCAAAAAGAGCGGCTATCTCGGCGTAGAAGCCGGGGGCCACGTAGTCGTCGCCGTGCAGCAGGTGCACCCAGTGCCCGGTGGCGCGCTGGAGGCAGGTTTCGAAATTGCGCAGGCTGCCCACGTTGTGGGGCTGCTGGTAGTACTGCACCCGGCCCTGGCCCACGGCCCGCACCAGGGCGGCCACGTCGCCATCGGTGCTGGCATCGTCTACCACGGCTATCTGCATCTCGGCTGGGCCGGGCGCCTGGGTTAGCACGCTTTCGAGGGTTTCGCGCAGGTAGGGCAGGCAGTTGTAGGCTGGTATCATTACCGACCACTGGGGCCGGGGCTCCTGGCTAGCTACCGGCCGGATGACGGGCGGCGCCAGCGGAATGCGCGCGAGGGGCGGGGCCGGGCTGTCGGAGGTAAGCGTTTCGGGCATCGGAGAAGTAAGCGAAAGGGAGCGGCCGGCGCGGCGCCTTACCGGCGGCCGGCGTACTTATAAAGCAGGGCCTTGACGTAAATTTTGGCGATGGTGTAATAGATAGAAGGGTGCCGGCTCATGGCCAGCACCTGCGTTATCTGGGGCCGGGCCGACGACCAGTCGCCGGTTTCCTGCACGATGCGGTAGGCGGTGCCCAGGCTCAGGGCCGCGCAGCGCTGGCGGGCCAGCGCCCCCACCCGCTGGCGGTCGGCCTCGGGCAGGTGCTGCTCGATGCGGGCTATCACGCGCGCCAGGTCGGGCAGCTCATGCCCCAGGCGGGCCTTTTCGGCCGAGATGGAGTCGGCGTGGCCGCGGTACTCGGCCAGCACCTCGGGGGTGTAGGCCACGGGGTAGTAGCGCGCGATGCGCACCCACATTTCCCAGTCTTCGCCGTAGTTGGTGCCATAAAAGCTGCCGAGCTTTTCGTACACCTCGCGGCGCACCGCGATGGAGGCGTACTGAATGTACTGGCGCTCGGCGATGCGGGCCAGCCAGTTGGGCAAAATGCCGTGCTCGGGCAGCGGCTCGGGCACGTACACCCGCTGGCCGGCCTCGTTGATGGAGGCATAGCTGCTAAAAAACGCGCCCGCCTCGGGGAATTGCCGCGCCAGCTGCGTGAGGCGGGCATAAAAGCCGGGCGCCACCCGGTCGTCGCCGTGCAGTAGGTGCACTAGCTGCCCCCGCGAGCGGTTGAGGCAGGTTTCAAAATTGCGCAGGCTGCCCACGTTGGCGGGCTGGCGGTAGTACCGCACCCGGCCCCGGCCCAGCTCGGCCACCAGGGCGGCCACGTCGGCATCGGTGCTGGCATCGTCCACCACTTCTATTTGCATGAGCTCTTCGCCCATATCCTGGGCCAGAATACTTTGCAGGGCGTCCGTCAGGTAGGTCGTGGCGTTGTAGGTAGGTATCATCACCGACCACAAGGGCCGCTGGCCAGCGCTGGCTACGGGGGCTATGCGGGGGGGCGAAGTAGGAACACGAGCAGCGGATGGCTCCATAATACGCGTAAAGAAGAGCAACGAAATAAGCGGCGACCCTGCTGCTAAGGAGTATGATAATGAAATGGTTAGCTTTTCAGGCTGCCGCGCCGCAGCCCCAGTCCCAGTCTTAGCCAACTAACCGGGCCGCTAACACCTGCCATGCACAATCCCTCCAGTGCCTGTCTCTCGCTCAGTTGCTTCCAGCTCCAAGGCTGCGCTAGTAGGGTGGCCGTGGCAGCCGAGCGCCCGCGCAGAGAAAAAGCAGCCTGGTTTATAAATAGATAATACTTAATTAGTCGTATTCAAGACCGCAAAACTACGTAGTTTGCGCACTTGTTTTTAACAACTTGCTTTAATGCATAAGCTCGTGCAAGATAGGGCCCAGTAGCCAGCATTAGTGGCTAGTTAGGTGAAATAACGATGAAAAATAAATATAGCCGAGTAGCTAACGCGCCACGCCGGGCACCCTTGCTACCCGGTAGCAGGCCAGGCCAGGGCCAGCCCGGTGGTGGGCCACCAAGTTGCACAGTAGGGGTTTAGGGAGGCGGCACCAGCCAAAATACCGCCTCTGGGAGTAGCTGGCGCGGCCATTCAAACCAGGCAGCCACCAAGCCAGTGCGGCGCGCGGGTGGTAGCCGGGCACCGGCGAGCGCGCTGCTACCGGCTGGTACCCGGCCGGTAGGGCGGCCAGCCGGGAGGCACCGGCCGCCGCTCGGCCGCCCGCTGCTTTTCGGCCGCTTCGTTGGCGGCCTGCTGCTGCTTGGTGAGGTGCGCGTAGCGAAATTCCTCGTTTGCCACGTCGACGTGCACCGTAAGCTGGGCCGTGTCGTCGTCGTAGCTCTCGAGCAGGTAGTCGGCCACTACCTGGTGAAAACGCTGGCCGAACTCCCAGAAAAAAAGGGTGCCGCCATCGGGTTTTTGGCCCGACAGGCTGAGGTAGGTGCCGGGCGCGCTCACGTCGAGGCGGCCGTGGTGGCAGCGGGCCTCGCGCAGGCGCTGGTGCAGGAGCTGATTGAGGGCAAGCTGGGCGGCAGAAAAAGGTGGCATAACGATAGAATAGCGCACGCCGGATAGCAAATAGGCCGCAGGCGATAAGAAATAAGCGGTACTATAACGTCCTAACGCAAATCCTCGTCTGTACATTCCCGCAAATTCTTCCCCAGCCCGCTATGCAAGCTCCCACCCTCGGCCAGTCCCTGCGCCGCGTCGACGGCCGCCAGAAAGTAACCGGCCAGGCCCGCTACGCTGCCGAGCATGCCGTGCCCGGCTGCGTGCACGGCGTGCTGGTAACCAGCACTATCGCCACCGGCCGCATCAGCCACCTCGATACCCAGGCGGCGGCCCGCGCGCCCGGCGTGCTGGCTATCGTGTCGCACCTAAACTCGCCCCGCGTGCCCGGCTACGAAACCCCCCAACCTGACGAGCGGGTGGAAGGCCAGCAGCTGCGCGTGTTTTTTGACGCTGCAATTCACTACAATAATCAGCCCGTGGCGCTGGCCATCGCCACCACGCTCGAACAGGCGCAGCACGCCGCCGCGCTCGTGCGCGTAGCCTACGAGCAAGCAGGCTCACAAACGGACATCACCAAAAACCTGGCTCACGCCTACACCCCCAAGCGCAGCGAAAACTACGCCCGCGGCCAGCCCCAGGCGTACAAAACCGCGCCCGTCCAAATCGCCCACGAGTACCAGACGCCCATGCAGGTGCACCACCCGATGGAGATGCACGCCGCCATCGCGGAGTGGCAGGGCAATAGCCTGACGGTCTGGAATAAAACCCAGGCTCCTACGCTGGCCCAGCAGGATTTGATGAAGCTCTGGGCCTTGCCCAAAGAAGCCGTGCGGGTGCACTCGCCGTTCGTGGGTGGGGCATTTGGGGGCGCCTCGCGCATCTGGCCGCCCGAGATGGTGGCCATTTTGGGGGCCAAGGTGGTAGGCCGCCCGGTGAAGGTGCTCAACGAGCGCGGGCACGAGTTTAATATGGTGGGCTACCGTCCGCGCGGGGTGCAGCGCGTGGCGCTGGGCGCGCAGCCCGATGGCACGCTGGTGGGCGTGTCGCACCAGGTGTTCGGGGCCACCTCGCGCTACGAGCAGTTTACCGAGCGCACGCTGCACCCTACCAAATCGGGCTACCGCTGCCCCAACGCCGAGCTGACGTACCAGCTCGTGCCCCTCGACCTAAGCACGCCCTGCTGGACGCGCGGCCCCGGCGAAACCACCGGCTCCTTCGCCCTGGAGTCGGCGATGGACGAGCTGGCCTATGCCTTGAAGATGGACCCGCTGGCGTTGCGCCTCCAGAACTTCGCCGAGGTAGACCCCAATGGAGACCGGCCCTGGAGCACCAACTACCTGCGCGAGTGCTACGAGCGCGGCGCCGCAAAATTCGGCTGGAATCAGCGCAAGCCCGCGCCCGCCGCCACCCGCCAGGGCGACTGGCTGGTGGGCCAGGGCATGGCGATGGGCATCTACAAAGCCGTGCGGGCCAAGGCCAGCGCCCGCGCCCGCCGGCTGCCCGATGGCACCCTGGTAGTGCAAAGCGCGACGGCCGACGTAGGCCCCGGCACCGCCACCGTGATGACCCAAATTGCCGCCGACGCCTTCGGAATCGCGCCCGAAAAGGTGCGTTTCGAGCTCGGCGACGCGGCCCTGCCGCCCGCGCCCGGCCAGTTTGGCTCGCACACGGTGGCCTCGGTGGGCGCGGCCGTGCACGCGGCCTGCACCGCCCTGCGCCAGCAGCTAGCCGACAACCCCGCCGCGCCCGCCGAGGTAGTGCGCGAAGCCCCCGAGGTGCCCGAGAAAGGCGAGCAGTCGAGCAAGTCGTTTGCCGCCCACTTTGTGGAGGTGCGCGTGCACGCCCACACCGGCGAGGTGCGCGTGGCCCGCGTGGTGTCGGCCATCGACGCGGGCCGCATCCTGAACCCCAAAACCGCCCAAAGCCAGGTGTACGGAGCCATTACCTGGGGCCTCGGCCTGGCTTTGATGGAAGACGCCGTGCTCGACCACCGCTACGGCCGCATCACCAACGCTGACCTGGCCAACTACCACGTGCCGGTGCAGGCCGACATTCCGCCCACCATCGACGTGCTGTTCATCGACAAGCCCGACCCCTACCTAGACCCCATGGGCGCCAAAGGCCTGGGCGAAATCGGTATCGTCGGCTTCTGCGCCGCCATTGCCAACGCCGTGTACCACGCCACCGGCAAGCGCGTGCGCGAGCTGCCGATTACGCCGGATAAGCTACTGTGAGTTAGCCATTAATTGTATAATTAATGGCTAACTCTCCAGTGATTCTGGCAGCTTAGAAAGAAGTTCTTCACTTCCGGCTCGCTACCATCTATATAAACCTTGAATTGAGTACTGTCATTCCTTGTGACAGTTATAAAAGGAATTGTGAAATCGCCTGCTGGATGAATTGTTAAATTAATGTGGGCAATATCTTGGTAGTAAGCAAAGCTTATTTGTCTATTGCTTCTATGAAGCCAATAGTTTGCAACTCGTTTGGTTGTGTAAAAATTTCCAGCTCCTTTTACTCCCTTATGATTGGAATAAAATTGATAAATTTTCTCATTGGCATCCAGCAAGCCAAGATTCCTTATTTGTTCAAGCTCTTTAGTTGATAGTTGGTCACCCCGGCAAATCTTATTGCAAGAGCATGTTACACAGAGAAACAATACACAAGTCAGGTTTATATAGTCGCGCAGTTTCATGGCCTTACCCCAGCTTCTCCTTAAACAGCCGCAGCGTGCGCTCCCAGGCCAGCTTGGCGGCCTGGGCGTTGTAGCGGGCGGGCGAGGTATCGTTGTTAAAGGCGTGGTTAACGCCTTCGTACACAAATAGCTCGTAGGGCACGTGGGCGGCTTTCAGGGCCGCTTCGTAGGCCGGGATGCCAGCGTTGATGCGCTGGTCGAGGCCGCCGTAGTGCAGCAGGATGCTGGCCTTGATTTGGGGCACGTCTTCGGCTTTGGGCTGCTGGCCGTAGTAGGCCACAGCGGCGTTGAGGGCGGGGTCGTGCACCGCTAGTTGGTTGGCTAGGCCGCCGCCCCAGCAGAAGCCCACGCAGCCGGTGCGGCCGTTGCAGTCGGGCCGGGCGCGCAGGTAGGCGAGGGCGGCGAGGTAGTTGTGCAGATTTTTGGTGGCATCGAGCTGCCCGATGAGCGTGCGGCCTTGGTCCTCGTCGGCCGGCGTGCCGCCGACCACGCTCAGCGCATCAACGCCCAGCGCGAGGTAGCCGGCCTGCGCCACCCGCCGCGTCACGTCCTTGATATGCGGCGTGAGGCCCCGATTTTCGTGGATGACGACCACCGCGCCGCGCTTTTTCCGGCCCTTGGGGTGCACCAGATAGCCGCTCACGGTGGCCCCATCGCCGGGCCAGGTTACGGTTTCTTCCTCCAGGTTTTCGGCTAGGGGCTGCACCGTGGCGGCGTGGGCGTAGCCGGGCTCCAATACGCTCAAAGCCGTGGTGGCCAGCGCGGCGCTGCCCGCCAGCTTGAGCAGGCGGTCGAGGAAGTCCTTGCGCGAGAGCGGGCGGTGCGTGTATTCGTCGAACAAGTTGATAATGCGCTGGTCGAGGCCGCCGTAGTGCAGCAGGATGCTGGCCTTGATTTGGGGCACGTCTTCGGCTTTGGGCTGCTGGCCGTAGTAGGCCACAGCGGCGTTGAGGGC
>JAKONR010000538.1 GCA_022701825.1 Hymenobacteraceae bacterium
TCGTAGAAGGCTAGCCGCTCGATGCGGTTGAGCAGCACGTAGGGCATGAGGTCGCGCTCGTCGGTTTGCTTGTCGGCCAGGGGGCGCAGCTCGGCGGTGGGTTGCAGGGCGTTCACGTGGCGCAGGCCTTCGTAGCCGAGGGCGGTTTGGGCCCAGCGCAGCCATTTCTTCACGAAGTCTTTGTCCACGCCTGCGATGGGCGAGATGCTGCCGGCCGTGTCGCCGTCCATCGTGCAGTAGCCCACGCTGGCCTCCGAGCGGTTAGAAGTGGTGATGAGCAGGCAGTTCTGCACGTTGGCCAGCAGCCAGATGCCGGGGGCACGCACCCGTGCCTGAATATTTTGCAGCGCTAGGTCGTCGGTTTGCCAGGTCAGCTCGCGGCCCAGCGCGTGCTCGATTTTGCCCACGTAGCCGGTTACTTCCGCGTCTATCGTCCAGTCAAAAAACCGCGCCCCGATGCTGTCGGCCAGGTCTTTGGCGGAGTTGAAGGTGTCGTCGGAGGAATTAACTGTGCCCTGGTAGGCGCAGGTAAGCAGGTGGTTGACGAGTTGCTGATTGCTGGTTTCTGGTTTCTGGTTTTGGGCTTCGGCTGGGTTGTCTACGTCGTCGGCTTTTTGATGCGCCTTGCCGCCGGCGCCAGTTTGCACTACGTTGGTTTTGGCGGGGTCAAAAGCCCCGCTACGGCGCTTAAACTCGTCCTCGCCCAGCTCTTCCACGCCCAGGCGCACCATTTCGGCCACCGCCACGGCGCAGAAGCATGAGTCGGCCCCGCCGCTGAGGCTCAGCACGAAGCCCCGGCTGCGAGCCTTGCGCAGGTAGTCAAATAGGCCCAGGCTCATGGCTTGGTTGAGCTCGCGGTACTCGTCGGGCTCGGGTAGCTCCACAATGGCCTCGACTACTTCGAGCGGCGCGGCAAAGTCCACGTCCACCCATTCCATGTCTACTTCCTTGAAGCTCAGCAGCTGATTACGCTTGAGCAAGTGCCCGTTGCGCGCCACCAAAATTTCGCCGTCGTAGATGGTGCGCCCCGCTTCATTGCCCAGCAGGTTGGCGTAGAGGTAGGTACATTCAAAATTGCGCGACGAGTTGAGCACCAGTCGGTAGCGCACGTCGGTTTTGCTCATGGCAAAATGGCTGGCCGACGGGTTGATTATCAACTCAACCTTGCCGCGCAGCCGGCAGGCGGGCCGCACGTCGTCGGGCCGCCAGGCATCTTCGCATATCTCGAAGCCGAAGCGCACGCCCTGGTGCTCAAACGTGAGGTCGCCCAAAGGCCAGCTTTCGCCTTCATGTTCTACGGTCGTCGTTTCGCCCGCCGCCCACGGCTTAAAAAAGCGCGTTTCGTAGTGCACCCCGTCGTTGGCCAAAAACTGTTTGGCCACGAAGCCCAAAATCTCGCCGTCGCGCAGTACGGCGGCCGTGTTATAGGTGGTTTGGTGCAGCCGCACCGGCAGCCCCACCACCACGCAAATGCCCTGCGTGAGCGGCCGGATTTTTTGCAGATGCATCATTGCCGCCGCCGGTAGCCAGTCGCTCAAAAATAGGTCTTCGCAGTTGTAGCCCGTCAGGCACAGTTCGGGCAGGCACAGCAGCTCCACGCCCGCCACTTTGGCCTGCTCGATGGCCGCGCTGATATTCTGTAGGTTATGATTCCAATCGAAGGGAATCTGGTTGAGGGCAGCACCGGCAAGACGCATAGGAGGCGAGGGATAAACTTATGAACTGGTAAGTGGAATACTTGCCCATTCTTACGAATGTTCAAAAAAACTGCTTTATCCCGACTTGCTGGCTCACCAGTTTGCCACCGCGTCGCGCTACACCCCGAGCGCCGTCAGCGCCCGCTCGGCGGCCAGCTGCTCGGCCTGCTTTTTATTGAGGCCCATGCCGGTGGCCACCACCTCGTCATTGAGCACCACGGTGGCCGTAAATTCCATGACGCCGCCGGGACGCGGCTCGCCGCTGATGTCGTAGCGCACGTTTTTGCCGTTGCGCTGCGCCCACTCGATGAGCTTGCTTTTGTAGTTGGAGGTAGTGGTAGTGAGCGTAGTAACGTCCACAAATGGTTTGATTAAGCCTTTCAGCACAAACTTGCGGGCCGCTTTGTAGCCCAAATCCAAGTACACGGCCCCGACGAGCGCCTCCAGCGCGTTGCCATTCACCGAGCGCGAGCGGGCCACGCGGTTTTGGGTCGAGTCGAGCTGCACCAGCTTGTCCAAGCCCATTTTTAGGGCAATGGCATTAAGGCTTTCGCGGTTGACGATGCGCGAGCGCGTTTCGGTGAGAAAGCCCTCTTGTTCATACGGATACTTCTTAAACAGGTACTCGGCCACGACCGTGCCCAGCACGGCATCGCCCAAAAACTCCAGCCGCTCGTTGCTTTGGTGGCGGCCCGCGCCGGGCTCGCCCCGCACTACCGATGAGTGCGTAAAGGCCAGCTGATAGAGCCGCGCATTGTGCGGGTCTTGGCCGATAACCGTGGCCACGGCCTGCCGAAACTGCTTATCGCTGCCCAGCAGCCGCCGAAAAAAGCCAAATAAAGGGAGAGGCATACTGGGAAGTTGCTGGTTTTCTGCTACAAAAAAAGAATGTCATGCTGAGCACAGCGCAGCGGAGTCGAAGCATCTTGTGTGGTGCCCTAACTTACACGTTAGAAGTTTACTGCTCCACGCAAAATGTTTTGACTCCGCTGCGCTGCGCTCAGCATGACAAAGTAAGGGGCTGGCTACCCTGCCAGACTACTCGGCCAAGCGACGGAACACGACCGTGGTATTGTGCCCACCAAAGCCGAAGGTGTTGCTCACGGCCACGTTTACCGTGCGCTGCTGCGCCACGTTGGGCGTGAAATTCAGCGCCTGGTTTATTTCCGGGTCGGGCGTGTGCAGGTTGATGGTCGGCGGAATAATACCTTCCTGAATGGCAAAAATCGAGGCCACCGCCTCGATGCCGCCCGCGCCGCCCAGCAGGTGGCCGGTCATGCTTTTAGTGGAGGAGATGTTGAGCTTGGTGGCGTGCTCGCCAAATACCGTCTCAATGGCCTTCACTTCGGCCCCGTCGCCGAGCGGCGTGCTCGTGCCGTGGGTGTTGATGTAATCGACCTCCTCGGGCTGGATACCCGCGTCGCGGAGCGCGTTTTTCATCACCAGCACCACGCCCGAGCCGCTGGGGTCGGGGGCCGTGATGTGGTACGCATCCGACGACATGCCACCGCCGATGAGCTCGCAGTAGATTTTAACGCCGCGGGCCTTGGCGTGCTCGTACTCTTCGAGTACCAGCGCGCCCGCGCCTTCGCCCAGCACGAAGCCGTCGCGCTCTTTGTCATACGGCCGCGAGGCCGAGGCGGGGTCGTCGTTGCGCTCACTCATGGCTTTCAGCGCGTTGAAGCCGCCCACGCCCGACTCGGTGATGGCCGCTTCGGAGCCGCCGGTCACGATAACGTCGGCCAGGCCGAGGCGGATATTGTTGAAGGCCGCAATAATGGCATCGTTCGACGAGGCGCAGGCCGAGGTCGTGACGTAGTTGGGCCCGCGAAAGCCGTTTTTGATGGAAATGTTGCCCGACGACGAGTCGGCAATCATGCGCGGGATAAAGAAAGGCGAGTAGCGCGGGGTGCCGTCGCCGCGCTCAAACTGGAAGCATTCTTCCTGCAGCGAGCGCAGGCCGCCGATGCCCGAGCCCCAAATCACGCCCACGCGGTCCTTGTCGATGCCGCCCGCGAGCAGGCCCGCATCGGCGATGGCCTCGTCGGAGGCGATAACGGCGAACTGCGTAAACAAGTCCATTTTGGGTCCTTGCTTGCGCTCGAAATAATCTAACGGATTATAGTTCTTGACTTCGCAGGCAAAGCGCGTTTTGAACTTGGTGGCGTCGAAGCGCGTGATGGGGGCGGCTCCGCTCACTCCATTTTTGAGCCCCTCCCAGTAAGCGGGAGCGGTGCTACCCAGAGGGGTAATGGCCCCGATACCAGTTACAACAACGCGGCGAATTGACGACATAAAATCGCAGATTTAAACGGATTTGATGGATTTCGCGGATACGCCCGCTACGCGGGCTGACTACGCGGAAGGCGCGTGGCTAAACCGCAAAACCGGCCGGCAGGATGCCGGCCGGTTTTTTTAAAGGGAACTGTAGCTAGTGCCAGCAAAGCAGCCAAACGAACCACAAAAATCGCTACTTATGCGCTAGCATCGTCAGCCTGCGGAGCAGGCGTATCTGCGAAATCCGTTAAATCCGTTTGAATCTGCGGTCTACTTGGCGTGCTCTTCGAGGTAGCTAACGGCTTGGCCCACAGTCTGAATGTTTTCAGCCTGGTCGTCGGGGATGCTGACGTTGAATTCTTTTTCGAACTCCATGATTAGCTCCACGGTGTCGAGCGAATCGGCACCCAGGTCGTTGGTGAAGCTGGCTTCCGGAGTTACTTCCGAGGCTTCAACGCCCAGCTTGTCGATAATAA
>JAKONR010000209.1 GCA_022701825.1 Hymenobacteraceae bacterium
GGGCCTTCAGCGCGTCGCTGTTGGTAAAGTCCTTGGTGAATTTGGTAATCCAGCCCAGGCCGGCTTCGAGGGGCGAAGTGGTGTCGGTGATGTCGTTGCCGTAGAGGCAGTAGCCCATTTCGAGGCGTAGCGTGTCGCGCGCGCCCAGGCCGATGGGCTTGATGCCGAAGGGCTTGCCGGCTTCCATAATCTGCTCCCACACGTGGGCGGCGTGCGCGTTGGGCACGTACAGCTCGAAGCCGCCCGCCCCGGTGTAGCCCGTGGCCGACAAAATAACGTCGGGCGCGCCGGCAAACGTGCCTTTGGCAAAGCTGTAGTACGGAATGGCGCTCAGGTCTACGTCGGTCAGCGCTTGCAGCGCGGCGGCGGCTTTTGGGCCCTGCACCGCGAAGAGGCTCAGCTGGTCGGACACGTTCTCCATGGCCGCGCCCTGGGTGTTGTGTTGTTGCAGCCAGTTCCAGTCTTTGTCGATGTTGGAGGCATTAACTACCAAAAAGTAGTCCTCCTCGCCGAGCATGTACACGAGCAGGTCGTCTACGATGCCGCCTTCGGCATTCGGGAAGCACGAGTACTGGGCTTTGCCGGGCACGAGCTTGCTGGCATCGTTGGAGGTGGTGCGCTGGATGAGGTCGAGCGCCTGCGGGCCGCGCACCCGAAACTCGCCCATGTGCGACACGTCAAAAATACCTACGCCGCGGCGCACGGTGTGGTGCTCTTCGAGGTCGGAGGAGTAGCGCACGGGCATGGCATAGCCCGCAAAAGGCACTATTTTGGCCCCAAGCTGCTGGTGGGTGTCGTGCAGGGCAACGGTTTTAAGCGACGTGGCTTCCATGAAAAAGGGGCTGAGGTAAAGTAAACTGGGCTAAAGAGCGGCAAACCAGCCCCAACTGCGTACAAGGGGATAACCTGAAGAAAAAGCTAGCTTTGCCAGCCACGAAATTAGGGCCCGCCGGGCCATGGTCCGGCGCACTCCACCCCTCGCCCCGTTTAGTACACGTATGAATTCCGAAGCCATTAAGCAGGATTTTGAATCGGCCCTGGTTAAGCATTTCTCTTTCAAAGCCCGCCTGCGCTCCTTTTTATACGGCAACGCTAGCGCCGAGCCCCCCCTGCGCGACCCCGACCAGTGCAGCCTGGGCCAGTGGATAGCCAGCCGCCAGCAGGGCGCCTACGCCCACGTGCCCGAAATGCGGGCGCTCGACCGCGAACACCGCCTCATCCATAAATGGGCCAATGAACTGATGGACCTGCGCCTGGCCGGCCGGCAGGAGGAGGCGCTCGCCGGCTTCCAGGAGGTGCAGCAGCAAGCCGACCAGGTAGTGCTGCTGCTGCGAACCATTGAAGGGAAATTGCGTACTGCTGAGGCTTGATACCAGCCAGCCGAGCTACGCCACGTATGAAAATCACCCTTACCGCCAAGCTTTTTGCTGGTTTCCTCCTGCTGCTAGGGCTGTTTGCGGCAGTGCTGTTGCTCAATTTTCAGCTGGCCGGGCAGGTGCTGCGCAATTCGCAGCGCGTAGAGGCGTCGCAGCACATTTCGGCCGATGGCACGACCCTGCTGCGCAACATCATCGACATGGAAACGGGGTACCGGGGCTACCTGCTCGTGGGCAATGAGCAGATGCTCGACCCCTACTATGCCGGCGAGCGCGACCTGCTCACGCGCTTCAACCAGCTGCGCGACCAGCTCGCCGACGAACCCATTCAGCGCCAGCGGCTCGATACCACGCGCCACCTCTTTCAGCAGTGGACCGCCTATACCCACTTGATAATAAAGGAGAAACGCGCCGCCCGCCAGCGCGACCCTCTGCAACGGGGCCTCGACAACATCCCGCACGCCAACCTGGTAGAAGGCCTGATTGGCAAGCAGGTAATGGACGCCATCCGGCACCAGATGATGCTGTTTGACCAAGACGAAAACAAAAACCGCCTGGCGCAACGCCTGCGCCTCACCGATAGCATCACGCAGGCCCAGCATTTGGCCGCGCTCATCACGGGTACGGGGCTGGTACTGGGCTTGCTGTGGGCCGTGTACATTGTGCGGCTGCTGAGCCGCCGCCTGCGCAGCATGATAACGCTGGCCCGCCGCCTGGCCGAGGGCGACTACAAAACCCAGATTGCTGACAACGAGCACGATGAGCTGAGCGAGCTAACCAGCGCGCTCAATGGCATGGCCCACACCATCGACCAGAACATCAGCCAGCTCGAAGGCCGCAACCAGGAGCTTGACCAGTTTGCCTACGTGGTATCGCACGACCTCAAGGCTCCCCTGCGGGGCATCGAGAGTGCCTCGCGCTGGATAGAAGAGGACATGGGCAAGGATAGCCTGCCACCGCACATTCGCGAGTTTTTGGCCTTGATGCGGCAGCGCGTGCACCGCATGGAAAACCTCATTACGGGCATCCTGGCGCTGGCGCGGGTAGGCCGCGTGGCCGAGGCCAACGAGCCGGTATTCGTGCGCCAGCTGCTGCGCGAAATCACCGACACGCTGAGTATGCCCACCGGCCTGCAACTGGAACTACCGTTCTTTTTGCCCACCATCGTTACCAACCGCACGCAGCTGCAACAGGTTTTTACCAACTTGATTTCCAACGCCATAAAGTACCACGACCACCCCGAAACTGGCCACATCCACATCAGCTGCGACGACGTGTCGGGTGAATTTTACCGCTTTTCGGTGCAGGACGATGGCCCTGGCATCGCGGCCGAATATCACGAACGCATTTTTATCATTTTTCAAACGTTGGTAGAGCGCGACGCGCTCGAAAGCACCGGCGTAGGCCTAGCCATCGTAAAGAAAATAGTGGAGCGCCAGGGCGGCCGCATCTGGGTAGAATCGGCTGAGGGGCAAGGGTCTACTTTCTTTTTTACCTGGCCCAAGCAGCCGGCCGCCACGGCGGCCAGCGCGGCGGCGGCGGCCGCTACCCGGCCCCAGATGGCCGCCGCCCAAGCCTGATTTTTTGAATTATACCTTTCCCGGCCAGTGGTGCGTTAGCACTGCCTGGTTATTTACCCGCCAAGCTCCCCGAGCCTTATTGCCTTTTCCGCGCCATGTCGCCCACCGATAGTTTCCCTGCCAGCACCACCAGCATTTTGCTGGTAGAAGACGACCAAATGGATGTGATGAACGTGCAGCGCGAACTGCGCAAGCAGCACATCGACGTGCCCCTCACCCACGCCCGCAACGGCCGCGAGGCCCTCAATATGCTGCGCGGCGAAAACGGCGAAGCCAAAATTGCCCGCCCCAGCCTCGTGATGCTCGACATCAACATGCCCCGCCTCAACGGCCTGGAGCTGCTCAAAATCCTGCGCGCCGACCCCGAGTTTCAAGACCTCAACGTCTTTATTATGACCACCTCGGACCTCGACGTTGACCGTTCGGGAGCCAAGGACCTCAGCGTGAGCGGCTACATCATTAAGCCCCTCACCTTCGATTCGTTTGGCGGCGAAGGTGGCGGCACGGTCGACAGTTTCAGCCTATTTCTGGATTTGCTGAAGCTGAAGCGCTAGATGAGTTTGAAACCCAGCCGGTGGTGCGGCGTCACGCCGTGCTCGCGCAGCGCGGCGCGGTGGGCGGCGGTAGGATAGCCGGCATTTTGGAGCCAGCCGTAGGCAGGGTATGTCTCGGCCAGTTCGCGCATGCGCTCATCGCGAAAGGTTTTGGCCAGGATAGAAGCCGCCGCGATGCTGCGGTAGAGGCCATCGCCGCCGATAATGCAGGTGTGAGGCAAGCTGGCGTGGGGCCGAAAACGGTTGCCATCGACCAGCAGGTGCGTAGCAGGCACCGCCAGTGCAGCCACCGCCCGGTGCATGGCCAAGTAGCTGGCCTGCGCGATATTAATTTTCTGAATCTCGGCGGGCGAGGCTTCAGCCACGGCCCAGGCCACGGCGTGGGCGCAGATGTCGAGGCGCAGCGCTTCGCGGCGGCGGGCCGTGAGCTGCTTCGAATCGTTGAGAAAAGCCGGAGCGTAGTCGGGCGGCAGGATGACGGCGGCCGCGAAAACCGGCCCAGCCAGGCAGCCGCGCCCGGCTTCATCAAGGCCCGCCTCGTGCGGCTGGCCGGTGTGGGTGGCGAGAAGCAATTTTAGAGTTATGAGTTCTGGGTTCTGAGTTTTGAGTTGCCAAAGAAAGTCCTTTTTAAGAACTCAAAACTCAGAATTCACCTAAAACTCCAGCGTTTGCAGAAAAAACACGTTGCGCACGGCACCGTTTGGCGACTTAATATTCTGAAAGCCACTGGCTACGTATTGCCGGCCCACCCAGGGCTGAATGTCGGGCTGGTAGGTATCAATCACTTTTTCTTTTACGCCGGGCCCGGCCGTAAATAACTCTACTTTCAAGTCATTTGGGGACGCTTCATCCTGGTTGACCAGCTTATAGTGCAGGCCTTCCTCGGTGAGGTAAGCCAGCACTAGGCGGCCATCGGGCAGCGCAATGGTGCGCACGGCTTCTTCGAGCTGGTCGTGCAGCAGCTCGTTTTCAACCACGTAGGTATTATCCCAAAGCAGGCTGCCGCGCCGGTCGAAGCCGCACACCAGCACGTGCGTAGTGCGAAAGCCCACGAGCGCCCGCCCCGCCGCGCTGGAGTAAGCGCCTGTGTAGTAAGGCAGTCCCATGTTGCTATAGTTATTCAGCGCGGGGTTGGTGCCCATGTTGCCATAGTTGTAGCGCGGGTAGTACACCTCGGCCACCAGCGTGTAGCCGCCGTCGGCGCGGGGCAGCAGCTCGTGCAGCAGCAAGCGGTAGTGCCAGCGCAGGGGCGACAGCTCTTCGGCTTCGCGGCGGGTGGTGCGGTCGCGCAGGCGGGCTTCCTTGCCTGGGCCGAGGTAATCAAAAAAGTGTCGCAGCCGCCGAAAATCGTAGAATTTCAGCGCTGGGCGCGGGTCGGCAGGGTTGGCGGGCGCGGCGGTGAGGTCGGTGGTAAAGAGCCCCTGCGCGTACTGCGGGCCGCGCAGGCCGTAGGTGCCGGCCAGCAGCCGGGCACTAGTATCCTGCAAGGGGCTGAGCTGGGCCGTGATAAGCGTGCGCTCGCTCTCGGCCTGCACCATCTCGGAGCGCAGCAGCTCGCCGCGCTCGGCCGATAGCTGCTTGAGCATCAGGCGCTGCTTGCGGCCATTGGTTTGGCTGGCCACAAACTCGGCGCGGCCGGCCGGAGCGTCGGCCACGCTCGTAAACTCGGAGCTAATCGACTCGTAGAGTGAAGGCAAAAACTGGAAGCTGCCGGTGGCCACGTCGAGCAGCAGCACGGTTTGATGCTGGCCGTCGTCCATGGCCACGGTGGCGAGCAGCTTGCCATCCACGGCGCGCACGGCGGCGATGTCGCGGCATTTTTTGGTTTTAAATTCTTGCAGGTGCACCCGGCCGTCGCGCACGTTGTAGGCGGCCACCAGCAGGGTGCCCGGCTCCTGGTGCGAGCGGCAAACGGTGTACAGCACGCCCGGCTCGGCGCACAGGCGCTCTACGTCGTACTCGTCGGCTATTTCAAGCGGCTGCTCGCGCTTTAGGGCCAGGCTGGCACGGTAGTGGGCCAGCGCGTATTGGGGCTTGCCAAACAGCTTGGGCTGCCGGCGCAGCAGCACCACCACGGCCGTGTCGGCGGGCATGGCCTGCACCCAGGCATCTTCGCTGGCGTGGTCGAGCAGCAGCTCGGTGCGGGCGATTTGGGCCGGGGCGCCGGGCGGCGGCGGGGCCGGCGTAGTCACGGTGGCCTGCGCCCACGAAGCCAGCGGGGCAACCCACAATAAGAGCGCGGAAAACTGTTTCATGAGCGGGCGGGGCGAGGAAAGGAATGCGGCCGGGGCGCGCAGAGCAAGTAGTACGAAGATAACCATTTATGCCCGCCCCGGCAATCCCTTTTACTGCCTTATCCGGCCCCGAGTTCGAGCACCAGGTCAAACTCTTCGGGCCGCACCGGCGTCACCGACAGGCGCGACTGCCGCAGCAGCCCCAACTGGTTGAGCCGGGGCTCGGCCTTGAGAGCGGCCAGCGGCACGGGGCGGGCCAGCGCCTCGTGGGGGCGCAGGTGTACGGCCACCCAGGGGCTGCCGGCCTCGGCGGTGGCATCGGGCGCGGCGGCGGCGTGCACCAGGGCCACGCCCACCACGGCTTTTTGGCTCACGCTGTGGTAAAATAGCACCAGGTCGCCGGGCTGCATGGCTTGCAGGTTGTTGCGGGCCTGGTAGTTGCGCACGCCGGTCCAGTCGGTGCCGGCCTCGCGGGTAAAGTCAGCCCAAGAATAGGCTTCGGGTTCCGATTTAACGAGCCAGTAGTTCATGCCCGCAAAGGTCGGGCGTAGAGTAGCTAGCCCGGCTTTTGGGGCCGGCACAAGCTACCAGGGGGCGGGCGCGGCGGGGCCACTGGGGGCCGGCTCGCCTGGCCGGCGCAGCGTCCACACCACAAAAGCGCCCACCTGGCTTATTTGCCGGCCCAGGTAGGGCCGCAAGCGCGGGTCGCGTAGGGCCGCCGCGTCGTTGGTGTACAGGTACTGGGCGCCTCGGGCCACGCAGTCGGCCAGGTACAGCTGGCCATTGGCTACAGGCTGCCCCAACTGCCCGGGCTGCTCAAAGCCAAAGCCCTTTTTGTGCAGAAAATAGAAGTTTTTACAGCCTGATACGTCTGGCCCGACCACGCACAGCGCACCGGCGGGCGTGGCAGCTTCGAGCGCCGCCCGGCTAGCCGGCGCAAACAATTCGGGGGCCACGTCGGGGTCGCCGTGCAGCCAGCGCCCCCAGCCCACCCGGGCAAAGGCCCACACGGGCTGCACCAGCAGCAGCCCCAGCAACAGCGGCGCCGCCCGCGGCCGGAGCCACGCGGCTCCCCAGGCCGCTAGCAGCAGCAGCAGCGGCAAAAACGGCAGCATATAATAGGTGTGCCCCTCCATCTGGTGCAGCTCCAGGAGGTAGTAGGCACCCAGCGCCAGCGCCCACGCCAGCCCAGGCCCAAACCAGGCGTGCCGCACGGGTGGCCGGCGCAGCAGGCGCCCCAGCCCCAGCAGCAGCAGGCCCAGCGCCCCGTAGCCCAGCAGCAGCTCGGGCCAGTCCGACAGCAAATTGCGCTTGATAATAGCCAGCCCGGCGGCCACGTCGGCAGCGGGCCTGATTTCCAGGCCGAAATCAGCCAGGCCTGACGTTTTTATCAATTCAAGAGCGTAGGCATACCACGCCAGAGGCACCCCCACGGCCACTACCGCGTAGCCGAGCAGCTGGGCGAGTTGCGCCCTGGTGTAGCGCCGCTGCAGGGCATCGCGCACCACAAACACGGCCATCGGGAAGCCCACTACCAAAAACTGTAGCTTGGTGAGCCCCGCCAGCGTAACCGCCAGCAGGCTGGCGGCCAGCCACCCTGGCCGCCGGGTAGCCCGCCAACGTGTAAACCACAGCAGGCCCGCGATATAGCTACTGAGGGCCAGCACATCAGGTAAGGCGTTGAGGCCGTGGTAATAGAGTTCGGGGCTCCAGGCCAGGCACCACGCGCCCACGGCCCCCAGCCACGCGGCCCCGCTCACCTGCCGCCCCAGCTGGTAAAAGGCCACGATGCCCGCCCAGCCAATCAGCCAATTGATGATGCGGGGCAGCGACTCGTGAAATCCAAACAGCCGGTAGATACCCGCCACCAGCCATTCGTAGGAGGGAAACTGCATACCCGTCACCCCATCGGTGTCGTTGCGGCGGTCTACGCGCGGGCGCAGGATGTTCATGCTTTCCTCGGCAAAATTGCGGGCCACCGCCATGGTATTGCACTGCCGCCACACGTGCACGCTGGCCGGCGGCAGCCCCAAAAACGGGGCGCTCAGCATAAAATGCAGCCCCAGTAAGAGCGGCCAAAACCAGCGCGGCACTTTGGCTGGCACCAGCGTAGTTGTTTCGTTCATGGCGGCAAGCTACTCATCAACCCAGGTCCGTTAGGGATTGCGAATCACCTCGACCGCCGGGCGGCCGCGCAGCCGGCGCAGCTTCAGCTGCCCATCTTTGTAACTTAGCATTTCCAGCTCGTAGTCGGGCTCGGGCGGCTCCAGGCCGGGCAAATGGATGAGCAGGCGGCCGGTGCTGGTTTCGGCCCAGGTGCCTTCCTCGGCCACCAGCCCGCCGCCGGGCGCCAGGTCGAAGCGCGTGAACTGCCCCGCCGGCCGCAGCCGAAAGCCCGGCCGGCCGCCCGGCCGATACTTGAAGCGGTAGGTATTGCGGCGGTACACCAGCGTGTCGGCGCGGCTGCTTTCGGGCAGCAGCAGCCAAGTGCCGTGCAGCGGCGCGAGGCTGCCAGCGGGCAGCTCGGCGGCGTGCTTGGGCTGGCAGGCCAGCAGCCCGGCCAGGGGCAGTAGCACGGCCATTTGGCGGGTATATTTTTGGAACATAACGGGAGGCAAAAAGGCGCGACGTAGGTACGCAAGGCAGCCGGCCGATGGCTAAGTGGGCGGCTGCTCGTCGGCCTTGCCCCTGAATAGCGCCTGCAAGTAGCCGACGTTGGCAATGACCAGCACCGTGGTGAAGTACGAGAGCGCCATTTCGGCCATGGCGCAGCACTGCGCCACGGCCGTGGCCGGGTGCAGCTCGCCCCCGCCGGCCGTGGTAAACTTGCCCAGGCTGAAATAGATAAACGTGAGCAGCTGGGCCCAGCCGCTCGCTTGGCCGTCGGGCAGGGCAAAAGAGGCCGGCGAGATACGGTGCAGGCAGTAGTAGTCGATGCCAAACGAGAGCACCAGCAGCAGCACGTGCACCACAAAAAAGCCGGTCATGTACGTGAGGTGGTAGGCCGAAACCACCGATTTGCGAATCCAGCCCAGCAGCGCCCGCACAAAGTACGCCGCCTTCAGCAGCAGGAAAGCCAGCAGCAGCACCGTGTTGAAGCTGGTATTGCCAACCTCGTATAAATCAAAGAAAAACAGCAGCAGCCCACCCAAAATAACGGCGGCGAACAGCAGCGTGGCGCGCACAATAGGAAAACGCATAGCGGCCGGCCAGCTAATGAAAAAGCGGGAAAGAGAAGGGTTTTGCGGACCTAAGCTAACCGCAGCGTGCGCAAACGGCCGCGCGGCTGCCCAGTGGCCGGGCGTACTTTTGGGTTCTGCTACCCTTGCTCGCCAGGCTGGCCTTTTTGGCTCCAAATCGCGTACAGCCACCCGCCGAGCTTCTTACTACTGTACTTCAGCCCCCGCCCCCCGTGGACAACCGCGCCCTCATTCGTGCCTTTCGCCTTACTGCCCAGCTGCTGGAGCTGCACGACGAGAACCCCTTCAAAATCAGAGCCTACGACGGCACTGTAACCGCCCTGGAGCAGTTGGAGTTTCCGGTGGCCGAGGTAGACCGCCCCGGCCTGCCCGACCGCACCGGCCTTTCCAAAACCCAGGCCGCCAAGGTAGCCGAACTGCTTGATACCGGCACTTTCAAGGAATTGCAGGAGCTGCTGGACAAAACCCCGCCCGGCGTGGTCGAGCTTTTGACTATCAAAGGCATCGGCCCCAAAAAAGTGCGCGCGCTGTGGCGCGATGCCGGCATCGAAGGCCCCGACCAGCTGCGCGAAGCCGCCGAGGCTGGCCTGGTGGCCAAGCTCAAGGGCTTCGGGGCCAAAACCCAGGAAAGCATTTTGGCCGCGCTGGCCTTCACCGACCAAAGCGCGGGCAAACTGCTGTTTTCGCAGGCCGAAGCGCTGGCAGGCGACCTCGTGGCCCGCCTGCGCCAGGTGCCCGGCGTGGCGCAGGCCGCCGCCACCGGCGCCATCCGCCGCGCCCTCGAAATCGTGGAAACGGTGGAAATCCTGGTGGCCACGCCCGACCCCGCGCCCATCCACGCGCTGCTGAACGCCGCCCCCGGCCTGCGCGCCGACGTACGCCGCTCGGGCCCGTGGGCCTGGGCTGGCGCGGCCGTGGAGGGTGGCGTGGGCATCGTGGTGCGCGCGACTTCGCCCGAAAGCTTTGTCAATCAGCTGTTTTTGGGTACCGGCACCGAGGCGCACCTCGGCGCGCCGCTGCCCAGTGCCGCGCCGCCCGCCCCGCGCACCCTGCGCCAGTGGGCTGGGCGCGAGCAGTTTGCCAGCGAAGAGGCGCTGTACGAAAAAGCCGGCCTGCAATACGTGATGCCCGAGCTGCGCGAAGGCCTGGGCGAAATCGAGCTGGCCGCCGAGCACAAAATCCCCGTCTTGCTGCAAGACAGCGACTTGCGCGGCTCGCTGCACAACCACAGCACCTACTCGGACGGCAACCACTCGCTGCGCCAAATGGCAACTTTCCTGCGCGACGGTGGCTACGAGTACCTCGGCATCTGCGACCACTCGCAGGCCGCGCACTACGCCAATGGCCTGGGCCCCGAGCGCGTGCGCCAGCAGCAGCGCGAAATAGACGAGCTAAACCAGGAGCTAGCGCCGTTCCGCATTTTCAAGGGCATCGAGGCCGATATTTTGGGCGATGGCAGCCTCGACTACGACGCCGAGCTGCGCGACTCGTTCGACTTTATCGTGGCCAGCATCCACTCCAACCTGAAGATGGACGAGCGCCGCGCCACCGACCGCCTGCTGGCCGCCATTGCCAACCCGCACTGCACCATGCTGGGCCACCCCACCGGCCGGCTGCTACTGCGCCGTGCCGGCTACCCCATTGATTTTAAATCCGTTATCGACGCCTGCGCCGAGCATCAGGTTATTATCGAAATCAACGCCAACCCCTGGCGGCTCGACCTCGACTGGCGCTGGGTGCGCTACGCGCTCAGCCAGGGCGTGCAGCTCAGCATCAACCCCGACGCCCACCACACCGATGGCTACGCCGATATGCGCTACGGCGTGCTGGCCGGTCGCAAAGGCATGTTGACCAAGGAGATGACGTTTAACGCGAAGAGCGCGGAGGAAGTGGCGGCGTACTTCGCGGCGCGGAAGAATCGGGTGTAGCGCGTACTCTGTGAGTCCGCGAATAACGTGGCCTGCTTATTTCGCGGACTTACAGAGTCCGCGCTACGTTTTCTCATGAAAATCCTTGTTCTGCGCTTTTCTTCTATCGGCGACATCGTGCTGACGACGCCGGTGCTGCGGCAGCTGAAAACTCAGGTGCCGAACGCCCGCGTGCACTTTGCTACCAAGCCCGCCTACCGCAGCCTGCTCGAAGCCAACCCCTACGTAGACCGAACGCACGTGCTGAGCGGTAGCTTGGGCGAGCTGGTGCGCGAGCTGCGCGCCGAGCGGTTCGATTTTATCGTGGACCTGCACAACAACCTGCGCACCCGGCTCATCCGGGTGCAACTACCGGGCGTGCTGGGCCGGGCCTTCGACAAGCTGAATTTTCAGAAGTGGCTGCTGGTCAACTTTAAAATCAACCAGCTGCCGCCCGTGCACATCGTGGACCGCTACCGGGCCGCCGCCGCGCCGCTCGGCATCCGCGACGATGGCGGCGGGCTCGACTACTTTATCCCGCCCGGCCAGGAGGTGGACGTGGCCGCCGCGCTGCCCGCCGGCTTTCGGGCGGGCGGGTACGCGGCGGTGGCCATCGGCGCGCAGCACGCCACCAAGCGCCTGCCCGTCGAGAAGCTCATCGAGTTGGTAGCCAAGCTAGCTCCGCGCCCCGTAGTGTTGCTCGGCGGCCCCGAAGACGAAAGCACCGGCCACGTCATCGAGCTGGCTTTCCAAAAGCCGACTCACTCCTTCACTCATTCGCTCATTCACAACGCCTGCGGGCAGTTTTCACTGCACCAGTCGGCGTCGCTGGTGCGGCAGGCGGCCTTCGTGGTGAGCCATGACACAGGGCTGATGCACATCGCGGCGGCGTTTGGCAAGGAGGTTTTTAGCGTGTGGGGCAACACCGTGCCGCAGTTTGGTATGTACCCCTACCGCACCGTTTTTCAGGCGCTGGAGGTGCTGGGACTGCCCTGCCGGCCGTGCTCCAAAATCGGCTTTGCCGAGTGTCCGCAGGGCCATTTCCGGTGTATGCGCGACCAGGATTTCGACCTGCGCCTACCGCCAGCTTAGGGCTACAATTACCTGCCGTTGCGGGGCGGCTCGTTCATTATCATAGCGTTACCCCGAAACTATACCTATCTTCCGGCCGTTATAGCCGCATCCCACCCTGCCACTGGCCCGCCGCCGGTGAGTGGGGTTTTCGTATTTTTGCCTTTTCAACTACTCTCTACCTTTAACCGCTTTTATCATTATGACTACTTATGCCGCGCCCGCAACCCAGGCTACGCTAGCCCCTATCCGCCGCACCCACGAGCTACCTATCTGGCCCGATTCGTTTGCCGCCGTGGCCAACGGCTCTAAGCCGTTTGACGTGCGCCTGAACGACCAGAACTTTCAGGTGGGCGATGCGCTGCTACTGCGCGAGCTCAATCCTAGCACCCACGAGTATACTGGCCAGACGCTGCTGCGCTGGGTGAGCCACGTGCTGCCCGGCAACACCTTCGGCGTGGAAGCCGGCTGGTGCGTGCTCGGCCTCGGCACCTCTGCTCCGCTGCCCCCCGGCATTATGGACACCAAGCTGTGGTAGCGCCTGGCCTGTACCACAGTGCGCTGCTCGCGTAGCCCACCAGATACGGGTCAAATTTGCCTCCGCCAACCGCCGAAAATAACCCCTACCAGGGCTCGGAAATGATGGTATTCATCATTTCCGAGCCCTGGTAGGGGTTTTGCTTTTGCCAGGCACCCGAAGCCACGCGTGTAAGCTATTGGCTTACGCAGGTCCATTAGTCGGCAGGAGACTTGAAGAAATAGCTTAAAATACCCCCCTTTTTACGGGAGAATGCCCCCTGATATAACCTGCACGGCGAGGGAAACTTTGTGTCCTACCAAGCACAGTGTTAATAATATAAGAAAAATTTGCCTACTGCTATCGTAAAGCACGCAGGCGTTTTTCCGCATTATTCTCCTGCCCCACCCAAAAGCCTGCTATCTGGTGCCCAAGCGACGGCTTGACACCAGATGGACCGCGCCCGCCAGCGTCTTTTCTGGGCGGCGGGCATCATCTTTTGCACACCGTGGGGGGAGGGCGTTTCGACACGTTTCAGGCTTGGCTAACTCAGCCCGTTCACTTACTCCCTCATCTATTGAAAAAGATGGCTACTCCAACCAAAAGCGGCGTACTCGGCCTGCTTTTAACCGGCGCTTTGGCGGCCCCGCTGGCGCCGACGCAGGCCGCCCCCACGCCCCACGCGCTACGCCAGGAAGCGCCCGCCAAAGGCCAGGTTACTGACCAGAAAGGCACGCCCCTGCCCGGCGTAACGGTGCGGGTAAAAGACCAGGCCGTGGGCACTACCACCGATGCCTCGGGTAACTACAGCCTGAACCTCCCGGCCGGCGCGACCACGCTCGTGTTCTCGTTCGTGGGCTACGTGAGCCAGGAAGTGGCCGTGCGCGACGGGGCCAAGGTCAACATCAAGCTGCTGGAGCAAGCCAACTCGCTCGAAGAAGTAGTAGTGGTGGGCTTCGGCACCCAGAAGAAAACCTCGACCACGGCCGCCGTTTCGACGCTGCCCGCCGCCGACATTGCCCAAAAACC
>JAKONR010000009.1 GCA_022701825.1 Hymenobacteraceae bacterium
GGCCGTATTTGTAAGGCGTTTTCACCTCCTCGTACACCTTCTGCATCGTGGCGGCGGGCACGGTCGTGGGCAGGGCTTTTTGTGCCCAGCTCAGGCGCGGGCCGCCCCAGCTTAGCAGCAAAAAACAAGCAAGGTTCAGTTTCATAAAAAGCTAGATTGAGCTGACCACAAAATGGTAAGTGCCGGAGCCCGCCTGAATGCGCGCCTTGCCGGCTTCGGCCGCCAGCAGCTTCAGGTCGGGCCGCTGGGTTAGCGGCTGGTTGCCCTCCGTAATGGTGGCTGTAGCGGCAGCCGGCAGGTAGATAGTGGCCGTCGTATTGGCCGGAATAGTCACCGTCAGCTCGAAGGAATTGCCCGTCTTTTTCCAGTCGCTCCCAATCAGCCCGTAGGGCGAGCGGTGCGTGGCGCGGGCGCTGGTCACGTCGCCCACCGGCTCGGGCTTAATGTCAATTTTATCGAACGCCACCGACCCCTCGGCCGGCCGGATGCCCGCCAGCCCGCCGTAGAGCCACTCCTGCAAGTGCCCCAGCATCAGGTGGTTGTTGGAGACGGTGGGCAGCGCGGCCCACGACTCGGTGAGGGCCGTGGCGCCGTGCGCCAACTGGTAGCCGTAGCCGGGCACATCGGAGCGGCTGTTCAGGGCAAAAATGACGTCGGAGCGGCCCGCGTCTTCCAGCACGCGCAGCACGTAGCGGTAGCCGATGTCGCCGGCCGTCAGCGCATTGCCATGGCTGCTGATGTCCTGCACCAGGTTGGCGAGCACGGCCGCTTGGTCGGCGGGCGCCACCAGGCCCATGTACAGCGCCATGGCATTGGCGGCCTGGCTGCCGGTGGCGTACTGCTTGGTTTGCGGGTTGAAAAACCGCGCGTTGAAGGCTTTTTTGACCGCCGCGCCCAACTGCTCATAGCCCGCTGCATCGTCAGTTTTGCCCAATAAAAGGGCGATTTTAGCCAGAATGGTGAGGTCGTAATAGTAAGTAGCCGTGCCCGTCACGCCCATCGGCGTAAGTTGTGAGGTGCCCGGTGGCTTGGGTCCTAGGTCGTACCAATCACCCAAACCTTGCGAGAGAATATGGCCCTGCGCCTTGGTGCCCAAATAGGCCGCGTAGCGCCGCATCAGGTCATAATTCTCGGTCAGTACCTGCCGGTCGCCATACCACTGGTACACATACCAGGGCAGAATAATGCTGGCACTGCCCCACTCCGGCGAGTCGCGAAACATGTCACCGCCCCACTCAAATTTCACGTATTCGGGCGCGATTTCGGGCACCAAGCCGTCGGCCGTTTGCGAGGCGCGCCTGTCGGCCAGGGTTTTGCGGCAGAGCGTGGCCACGTCGTATCCGTAGCGCAGCGAGCCGCCCATCAGGTGCGTCTGCTCCAGCCAGCCCAGCTTTTCGCGGTGCGGGCAGTCGGTCATTACGCTGGCCAGGTTGCTTTTTACGGCCCAGTCGATGAGCGTGTGGGTGCGGTTGAGCAGGTCATTCGAGCACAAAAAAGAGCCCGCGCTGGCCGCCGCGTTGCGGGTATGCAAGGCCGTCAGGCGCAGAATTTTGGGCCGGTTTTTGGGGTTGCTTTCGCTCTGGGGCACGCCGCCTTCCACCTGTGCGTAGCGGAAGCCGTAGTAGGTGAAGCGCGGCCGCCAGGTTTCGACGCCGCTGCCTTTCAGCACGTAGGTAAAGTAAAAGCCGCGGCCGACGTTCTTCTGCGAGATGGCTTTATCAGGCCCGAGTAGTTCCGAAGGCGTAATCCGCACCGTATCGCCGCGCTGGCCTTTTACTCGGAGTTCAATAATGCCCGAAGCGTTTTGCCCAAAATCGTACACCCACTTGCCCGGCTGGGCCTGCGTAATGCGCCGGGCCTTAAACGCGTCGAAAACCCGTAGTGGCTCCTGCTGCTGGGCTACTAGCTGGGGTGGGCCATCTACGGTAATGACCGGCCGCCAGGCGCTGTCCTGAAAACCGGCCGTGGCCCAGCCGGCCTGCTCCAGCGTGGCGTTGTAATCTTCGCCGCCGTAGATGCTGCTGAAGGTAATGGGACTGGCCGTGGTGCGCCAGGTTGGGTCGCTCACCACGTCGGCGTGCGAGCCGTCGGCGTAGGTCAGCGCCAGCCGGCAAATCAGCTTCGGGTACCCAAAAGCCGCCTTTAGCTTGCGGTAGCGCTCCTTCACCGGCGGCACGTAGTAAAAGCCGTTGCCGAGCACGACGCCCAACGCGTTGGGGCCGCTTTTAACAAGGCCCGTCACGTCAAACGCCACGTACTGCGCTTCTTGGTCGTACTTCGTCCAGCCGGGGTCGAGAAAATGATTGCCGACTTTCTGGCCGTTTAGCACGGCTTCAAATTGCCCCAGCCCGCTGATGAAAAGGGTGGCTTTGGTGGGCTTTTTGGCGGTGAACTGCTTGCGTAGCAGCGGCAGCGTGTTGTTGTCGCGGTAGGTGTCCTTGGCGCCGTCTACGGGCAGTACGTTTACGCGTGCGGCGGGCAGCTGCTCGTAGGCTATCCAGCGGGCACCGTGCCAGTCGGTGGGCGCGAGCAGGCCCATTTGCCACTCGCCCACCGCCGACCAGTCGGAGGTAGCGCCCTGATTGTCCCAGGTTTTTACTTTCCAATAGTAGGTATGTGCCGGCTCCAGCGTCTGGCCCGCGTAGCCGACTTGGATGGAAGCGTCTGACTGTATTTTTCCCGAATCCCAGACGTTGCCGAGGTGCTTAGCGAGGCTGCTGCGGTTGTCCGAAACTAGAATTTGGTACGCCGTCTGCCGCACGTTGCGGTGGTCGGTGCGCAGCTCCCAGCTCAGGGCCGGCGTGTGGGTTTGCACGCTCAGTGGGTGGGGCTGGTACTCGCAGCGCAGGTTTTCGGCTTTCAGGCTTTGCGCCGCGACGGGCTGGCAAGCCAGCACCATACCTAAAGCTGCGTAAAGCGCACGAAAAACCATCGAAAGCGACTAGCGGGTGGGAGTAGGCTACAAAGATTGGCTTCTTCAGCCCCGCGCTTCTCCCGCCTTTTGGCATCTTTTTATAGCATGTTAGCATAGCCCGCCGGCCCGGCGGGCGCGGCCATGCTAGTTTCCCACAATGGCCCGGCCCCCGCTCAGCGCGGCGCGCAGTAAGGCAGCCACTGCTGGCCCCGCCCGCCGAGGGCCCCCGCCAATGAGCTTACACGCGTACTCGCTCGCCCTGCCCTTTCAGCGACGACTGCCGGATGATGAGGTCACCGGCAATGACGCAGGTGCGGGGCACAAAATTCTCTTTCTGCGCCATTTGCTCCAAAAATAAGCTCGCCGCCTGCTGCCCGATGCGGTACGGGTGCAGGTCTACCGTGGTGAGGCCCGGCTCGATGAGGCTGGCCAAAAACTCGTCGCCAAAGCCCACGATGGCCATGTCTTCGGGCACCCGCAGGCCACGTTTTTTGAGCGCCAGCAGCAGGTCGAAGGCATTGGTATAATTGATGGCAAAAATGGCGTCGGGCGGCTCGGGCAGCGCCAGCCACGCATCGAGGCAGGCCTCGGCCGAGGCCGTGCGAAAGTCGATGTGCACCTGGAGCTCCTCCTCAATGGGCAGCCCATGCTTGCGCAGCGCGCTAAGGTAGCCCGCCTGCCGCTGCCGGCTGATGAGCAGCGACGCCGGCCCCGCCAGAATGGCAATGCGCCGGCAGCCTTGCTCAATGAGGTGCTCCGTGACGTTATAAGCTCCCAGGCGGTCGTCCAGGATGACTTTGGCGCTGTTGACCTCGTTGCACACCCTATCAAAGTGTACCACCGGAATGCCGCGCCGGGCGGGGTCCTTCACGTGGTCGAAGTTCTCGGTCTCGCGCGAGTGGCAGATGAGCAGGCCATCGACCCGGCTGGCTATCAGGGCCTGCACGTTGCTCACCTCGGCCTGGTACGACTCCTTCGACTGGCAAATCATGACCCGGTAGCCGGCCTCGGTGGCTATCTGCTGGATGCCACTGACGGCGGTGGCAAAAAACGGCCGCTCGATGTCGGGTATCACCACCCCGATAGTCGAGGTAGCCCGGCTTTTGAGGCTCTGGGCCAATAAGTTGGGCTGATAATCGAGCTGGCGAGCCACGTCGAGGATGGCCTGCCGGGTGGTGGCGCTGATATCGCTGTGCCCATTGAGCGCCCGCGACACCGTGGATAAAGCCACGCCTACCTGCTTGGCCACGTCGGCAATGGTGGCCTGGCGGCGGCGGCGCTCGGTGGGGTTGGCGCTGGCCTTTTCCTGCGTGAAGTGGTACTCGCAGCTTTTGCAGTAGTAGCGCTGCCGGCCCCGCACAAATCCCGCCTTCATCACCTCATCGGGCAGGCTGCATTTAACACATTTTATCATGGATTGGGTGGGATAAAGAAGCTGGATAATGCGGGGAAACGTAGTTGCCGAAGCAAGGATAAACGAATGTACAGCGTGAAAAAATATTTTCAAGCCGGTAAACTATCGAAAACGTTTGCGAAAACGATACCGATAGTTTTTGTTTTAAATTGATTTGAAAACTAAGTTTTTAGCCACGCTTGCAATTGTCGCCACCCTGTACATTTGAACCGTATTTCGCTGCGGCTGCCAGGGGTGAGTATTTACTTGCTTTCCAATGCACTAGCTAGCGGATTCGAGAAATAGAATTTTACTAAGGAAGCTACTTATGCTGCACACTATGCGCTGGTTCGGGCCCCACGACCCGGTTTCGCTCTTCGACATTCGCCAGGCCGGCTGCGCGGGCGTGGTCACGGCGCTGCACCAGCTACCGGTAGGAGCGGAGTGGCCGGTGAGTGAAATCCAGGCGCGCCAGCAGCTGGTAGAAGCCGGCAACGCTACGCACTCGCCCCTGCATTGGGCTGTGGTAGAGAGCCTGCCGGTGCACGAAGACATCAAGAAAGGCCGCCCCAGCCGCGACCACTACATCGCCAACTACCAGCAGAGCCTGCGCAACCTGGCGGCCTGTGGCATCCGCACGGTATGCTACAACTTTATGCCCGTGCTCGACTGGTCGCGCACCAACCTGCACTACGAAATGCCCGACGGCAGCCGCGCGCTACGCTTCGTGTGGCAGGATTTTGCCGTGTTTGACCTTTGCATCTTGCAGCGCCCCGGCGCCGAGGCCGACTACGAGCCCGCCGTGGCAGAGGCCGCCCGCCAGCAGTTTGCCGGCATGAGCGCCGAGGCCGTGGCCGAGCTTACCAATACCACGCTACTCGGTTTGCCCGGCTCGGAAGAAGCTTTTGAGCTCAGCAGCTTTCAGGCGTATTTAAACGAGTATAAGGCGATTGATGCCGCTACCCTCACGGCCAATCTGCACTACTTCATCCAGCAGGTAGCGCCGGTGGCCGAGGAAGTGGGCATTGGCCTGTGCATTCACCCCGACGACCCGCCCTTCCCGCTGCTGGGCCTGCCCCGCGTGGTGAGCACCGAGGCCGACCTGGCCGGCCTGATGGCCGCCTGCGACGTGCGCGCCAACGGCCTCACGTTCTGCACCGGCTCGCTGGGCGTACGGCCCGATAATGACCTGGCCGGTATGGTCGAGCGCTTCGGCGCGCGCATTCACTTTGTGCACCTGCGCACCACCAAGCGCGAGGAAAACCCGCGCAACTTCCACGAGGCGGCCCACCTAGCCGGCGACGTGGACATGTACGCCGTGGTGCGGGCGCTGGTGCAGGAAGAGCGCCGCCGCGAGGCGGCCGGCGAAGAAATGACCGCCCTGCCCATGCGCCCCGACCACGGCCACCAGATGCTCGACGACCTCCACAAAAAGACTTATCCCGGCTACTCGGCCATCGGCCGCCTCAAGGGCCTGGCCGAGCTGCGCGGCCTCGAATACGGCGTGCGCCGCGCGCTTGCTGTTTAGTGCTCAGGTGCAAGTGATTAGGCATCGATTGGTAGCGGGCATCGCAAATAATTGATGACAAAAACCTAAGCATTAGCAACCAAGCGCTACTAACTAAACACTCTCCTTTCCCCACCCATCCCGCCATGTTGCTACGCAGCGTGTTCCTTCTTCTTTTACTAGCTGTGGCCGCCGTTGCCCCCGCCCGGGCCGACGATGGCTACCGGCTATGGCTGAAGTACGACCGCATCGCCGATGCGGCGGCGCGGCAGCAGTATTTGCGCAGCGCGCAGTTTGTGGCCGGCGCGGGCACCAGCCCCACGCTGCTAGCCGCCAGCCGCGAGCTGCAGCGTGGGCTGAGCGGCCTTTTGGGCCAGGCCGTGCCGGTACTAGCCGCCGCCGGCCCCCGCACGGGCGGCATCGTGCTGCGCGTAGACAAGCAGGCCAGCGCCAGCGGGCAGCCTCTGAAACCCGAAGGCTACCGTCTTTTTTCGGAGAAGAACAACCTCATAATCACGGGCCGCACCGAGGCCGCCGTGCTCTACGGCGCTTTCGCGCTGCTGCGGCAGGTACAAACGCGCCAGCCGCTAGCTGGGCTGAACCTGAGCAGCAACCCGCGCATCAATTTTCGCCTGCTCAACCACTGGGATAACCAGAACGGCACCATCGAGCGCGGCTACGCTGGCTCCAGCATCTGGCAGTGGTACCAACTGCCCGAAGGCCTCGACCCGCGCTACACCGACTACGCCCGCGCCAATGCCTCAGTTGGTATCAACGGGGTGGTTATCAATAATGTAAATGCTAGCGCCCGCTACCTCACGGCCGAGTACATCGGCAAGGTGGCGGCCCTGGCGGGCGTGCTGCGGCCCTACGGCCAGCGGGTGTATATGTCGGTTTTTTGGGCTGCGCCCAAGGTTATCGGCGGGCTGAAAACGGCCGACCCGCTCGACCCCCAGGTGAAGCAGTGGTGGGCCGCCAAGAGCGACGAGATTTACCGGGCCATCCCCGATTTTGGCGGCTTTTTGGTGAAAGCCAACTCCGAAGGCGAGCCCGGCCCGCAGGACTACAACCGCACCCACGCCGACGGGGCCAATATGCTGGCCCAGAGCCTCGGCCGCCACGATGGCGTGGTAATGTGGCGCGCCTTCGTGTACAAAGCTGGCAGCGGCGACCGCTTTGCGCAGGCCTACGAAGACTTTCAGCCCCTCGACGGCAAGTTTGACCCCAAGGTGCTGGTGCAGGTTAAAAACGGCCCGATTGACTTTCAGGCCCGCGAGCCGTTTCACCCGCTGTTTGGGGCCATGCCCAAAACGCCGCTTGTGCTAGAGGTGCAGCTTACCCAGGAATACCTTGGTTTTGCCACGCACCTCGTGTACCTGGGGCCACTCATCAAGGAATGCCTCAACGCCGACACCTACGCCAAAGGCCCCGGCTCGACGGTGGCCAAGGTCGTGGACGGCACCCTCGACAACCACGCGCTGAGCGCCATCGCGGGCGTGGCCAACATTGGCTCGGACCGCAACTGGACCGGCCACCCGGTGGGCCAGGCCAACTGGTACGCCTTCGGCCGCCTGGCCTGGGACCACACGCTGAGCCCCACCGCCATCGCGCAGGAGTGGACCCGAATGACGCTGACTACCGAGCCGGCCGCCGTGCGCACCCTCACCGACGTGCTGGTGAAATCGCGCGACATCTACGTGCGCTACACCACGCCGCTGGGCCTGCATCACATTATGGGCGAGAGCATTCACTTTGGCCCGCAGCCCTGGCTGGCCAAGTCGGGCCGGCCCGACTGGACGGCAGTGTACTACCACCGGGCCGATTCGGTCGGCCTGGGCTTCGACCGCACGGCCACGGGCTCCAACGCCCTGGCGCTGTACCGGCCCGAGGTGCAGCGGCAGTGGGGCAACGCCCAAACCTGCCCGCTTGACTACTTACTTTGGTTTCACCATGTGGGCTGGAACCAGCGCCTGAGCACCGGCCGCACGCTCTGGCATGAGCTGGCCACCCGCTACTACACCGGGGCCGACTCGGTACTTTGGATGCAGAAGCAGTGGGCCCAGGTGCGGCCCCAACTCGACCCCGCCCTGCATGCCGATGTGGCCGCCCGCCTCCAAACCCAGCGCAAAGAAGCCCTGTGGTGGCGCGATGCCTGCGTGCTCTACTTCCAAACCTACGCGCGGCAGCCGCTGCCCGCGCCCCTGGTGCCGCCCACCCGCACGCTGGCCGAAGTCAAAGACTTGGTCAATCTCTATCAGCTCCGATAATACGTTACTCATCATCTCCTTACCCACCTTTACCATGGTTACTTCTGTTCCCTCCACCAACGGCCATTCTTCTAATGGCGCGGCCCCGGCCCCGGCCGAGCAGCCGGGCTTGCAGGTATACTCGCTGGCCGGGCGGGTGGCGCTCATCACGGGCGGCGGCACGGGCATTGGCCTCGAAATAGCCCGCTGCATGGTAGCGGCCGGGGCCACGGTCGTCATTACGGGCCGCCGCGAATCGGTGCTGCAAGCGTCGGCCGCCGACCTGGGCGCGGGCGCGCACTACCTCGTCAACGACGTGAGCGACCTCAGCGGCAGCGATGCCCTCATTGAGCAGGTAGAAGCCGATTTTGGCCCGCTCGACATCTTGGTTAACAACGCCGGCATCAACATGAAAAAGCCCGCGCTGGAAGTAACCGACGAGGATTTCAGCCGCATCATTCACACCAACCTCAACGCCGTATTTGCCCTCACGCGCGCGGCTGGCAAGCGCATGGTGGCCCGCCGCAGCGGCACGATTATCATGATTTCGTCGATGGCCGCCTACTACGGCATCGACCGCGTGGTGGCCTACGCCGCCTCCAAGTCGGCCGTCGAGGGCATGGTGAAAGTGCTGGCGTCCGAGTTTTCGGCCCAGGGTGTGCGCGTCAATGCCATCGCCCCCGGCTTCATCGAAACCGAAATGAGCCGCACGGCCATGAATTCGGACCCCGACCGCCGCGACCGCGCCATGCGCCGCACGCCCATGGGCAAATTTGGCAAGCCCTCAGACATTGGCCACGCGGCCGTGTTTTTGGCTTCCGAGGGCGCTCGCTACGTCACGGGCGTATCGCTGCCCGTCGATGGCGGCAACTCGATAGGCTTCTAGGCTGATTGCCAGGCCTGGTAGTGGTTGTCTCAGCAAAGAGTTCGCCCACTAATAGCTACCACGCTCCGCGCAAGGCGCTCGCTATATGCCCACTCGGGGCCATGATAACCCTGGCCACTCCGGCATGTGCCGCCACCCGCCACCTCCGATGGGCACTTGCCTGCCGAGGGCGGCGGGTAGGTAAAAGCGCTCGACTGGGTGGGCTGCCGGGCGGGGCAAAGCGGTAGCAAAATGGCGCTGCCAGCCACCTTAAAAGCTGGTCTCTGGGGCCACCCCAGGCAGCCGGTGGCCAGTGCAACTGGCTGAGGGCCTTGCAATAGAACTTATCTTAGAAGTCATTTAAGCTAGCGTAGCTATTTATTCTAAGTAAGCACTCACTCGTGAAAATAGCCAGCACGCTTTTTTTGCTATTTTAAATTATTGCGGATAGCTATCACAATCGCTTCCGGAAACGATTGTGATAGTTTTTGTTCACTGGCAATGCAAACTAGCAATTTTTTCTATTGCTGGGTAGCCTGGGTTATCTATACATTAGATGCAATGTTGGCAAAACCGCTTAGTAGATGCTCTTTGTACCAGTAGCTAAGCGCGGTTTCGCTAAGTCGGTGAAAATTGAATTATCCCTACCTGATGAAGCGCTGCTTCGCCTAAAGCGGACAGCCTCAAGTAGCGCATTAATTCAGTAGCAACTGGCATTTTGCTCTTTACTCTATAGGCCGGTTAGTTGGCCTGCACCTCTCGTTCCCACCCCACCCCAATGCTTCTGCATTCATTACCCATCCTGCTGGCTCCCCGTGCCGCAGTGCTGTCGTGCGGGGCCAATGCCGGCCGGCGGCTGGGGCGCGGGGCGGGCGCGCTAGTGCCTCGCTCAGCGCCCCAGGGCCCCGGCCCCGCGCCCAGCGGCCCCACCTCAGGAGTGGCTTGTTTCGCTCATCCGCAAATTTGGTCAGCCCATGCCGCCCGCCCCGCGGTGGCAGCCTCCTACGCCACGGGCGGGGCGCTGCCCGCGGCGCGGTGATAAATGCTACGCGCTTCTGAGCAAGCTCTTTCTCTCTTCTTTCTTTAAACTTCCATTTTTTTAAAAGTCCCACCCATGAACAAACGCATACCCTCCTCGCGCCCGCTGCGCGGCTGGAAATGGTCGCGCCTAGTAACGCTGCTCTTGCTGGGCGGTGCCGCCGCTCCGCTGCTGCCGCAGGCGGCCTACGCCCAAGTGGCTGGCGCGCACACGATTACCGGTAAAATCACGTCCGACAACGGCGAGCCTCTGCCCGGTGTTACCATCGTGGTGAAAGGCACGACGACCGGCGTTACGACCGACGTCGAGGGCAACTATTCGGTGAGCGTGCCCGATGACAATAGTATATTGGTTATTAGCTCGGTAGGCTTTCGCAAGCAGGAAGTAGCCGTGGGCAAGCGCACTAATATCAGCCAGAGCCTGGTGCCCGAAACCCAGGCCCTGAACGAGATTCAGGTGGTGGGCTACGGCACCCAGAAGAAAAGCCAGGTGACGGGCGCCATCGCTACGGTGAGCGACGAGCAACTGCGCGACGTGCCGGTGGCCAACGTAGGCCAGGCCCTGCAAGGCCGCGTGGCGGGCGTCAATATTTCCAGCACCAGCAATACGCCTGGCCAGAGCCCGGTTATCCGCATTCGGGGCAACCGCTCGTTTGCCGGCTCCAACGACCCGCTGCTGGTAGTGGATGGCGTGCCCTACGACGGCAGCCTCAACGACCTGAACCCCGACGATATTTCGTCTTTGGAAGTGCTGAAAGATGCTTCGGCCACGGCCATCTACGGTGCCCGGGGTGCCAACGGCGTTATCCTGATTTCGACCCGCCGCGGCAAGAGCGGCGCGCCCAAAGCCACGTACAGTGGTTATTATGGTGCTAAAACGCCCTACGGCCGCTTCGACCTGCAAAACGGGCAGCAGTATTACGACTACCGCGCCGAGGCCTTCCGCGCCGCCGGCCAAAACCCGGCCACGGCGGCGGGTTTCCTCACGGACGACGAGCGCAAAAACTACAGCGAAGGCCGCAGCTTCGACTATCAGGATTTGCTGTACAAAACCGGGCACATCCAGAATCACGCCCTAGGCGTGAGCGGCGGCACCGACCAAACGCAGTATTCGGCTTCGCTGGGTTACTACGACGAGACGGGTATCGTGCCGGTGCAGCGTATTCAGCGCTACTCGCTGCGCGGCACGCTGGACCAGCAAATCGGCAAGCGCGTGAAGATTGGGTTTAACACGCTCAACACCTTCACCAACCAGGATGACCCGAACCTGAGTATTCTGTACAACATCATGACGAGCAGCCCGCTGGCCTCGCCCTATGATGCGGCCGGCAACCCGATTCTGTTCCCGAATACCGACAACGCCCAGGCCAACCCGCTGAACTATTACACCCAAGATGCCCACTTGGAACAGCGCCGCCGCCTGCGCACGTTTAACAGCCTGTATGGGCAGATAAACATCATCAAGGGCCTCGACTACCGCCTCAACCTAGGCCTCGATGGGCGCACGGAAAACAACGAGTCGTTCTTTGCCTCGAACACGCCGGCGCGGGCCGGGGGCCAAAATGCCGCCACCCGCTCCAACAGCATTGCCTTCAACCTGCTGGCCGAGAACATCCTGACTTATAACCGGGCGTTTGGTAAGCACGACGTGAACTTCACGGGCCTCTACAGCATTCAGGAGTTCCGCACCGACGGCTTCAGCGCGGGTGCGCAAAACCTGCCCACCAACTACCAGCTGGCCTACAACCTGGGGGCGGGCACGCCCACGGCCCCTGGCAGCAGCAAGAGCCAGTGGGACATTATCTCGTACATGGGCCGCGCCAACTACGCCTACGACAACCGCTACTCGGCCACGCTGACCATGCGCGTGGACGGCTCGTCGCGCCTGGCGCCCGGCAACAAGTATAAAGCATTCCCCTCGGCCGCTGCGGCCTGGAACATCGCCAACGAGTCGTTCCTGAAAGACCAGGCCTGGGTGAGCAACTTGAAGCTGCGCGCCAGCTACGGCCGCACGGGCAGCACCGCCGTAAACCCCTACCAGACGCTCGGCTCGCTGGGCTCGGGCCTGGGCGGCGGCTACTACAACTTTGGCGGCACGGGCGTGGCCGGCGCGGTACCGAGCAGCATTCCTAACCCCAACCTGGGCTGGGAATACACGGCCACGACCAACTTTGGCCTCGATTTTGGCGTGCTGCAAAACCGCATCACGGGTAGCGTGGAGCTGTACCAGCAAAACACCAGCGACCTGCTGCTGCCCGACGCCCTGCCCACCTCGACCGGCTACGGCTCGTTCTTGCGCAACATCGGCAAAACCCGCAACCGCGGCATCGAGCTGAGCCTGACTACGGTGAACGTGCGCACGCAGAGCGGTTTTGAGTGGATTTCGGACTGGAACTTCACCATCAACCGCGAGCAGGTAATCGACCTGGGCCTGGGCACCGACGAAAACGGCGTGCAGCGCAGCGACATCAGCAACCAGCGCTTTATCGGCCAGCCGCTCTACGTGTTCTTCGACTACAAAAAAGCGGGCATCTACCAAGCTAATGAAGCGGCCGCCGCCGCCAAGGCCGGCACCCGCGTGGGCCAGGTTCGCATTGAAGACCTCAACAACAGCGGCACGGTAGATGGCGCCGACCGCCAGATTATCGGCTCGCGTCAGCCCAAGTTTGAGGCCGGCACCACCCAGCGCCTGCGCTTCAAGGGCTTCGACATCACGGCCGTAGCGCTTACCCGCGTGGGCGCCACCATCGTGGACCCGCTGCTGTTCCCGTCCAACTACTACACTACCTTCAGCGGCCGCCGCAACCAGGTAAACCTGCCGTACTGGACGCCCACGGCCACCGACAACCCCTTCCCCGAGCCCAACCAGAACTACTTCAACGACTTCGTGCCCAACGCCCAGTCGCTGGCTTACCTGAGCGGCACGTTCATTAAAGTGCGCAGCATTGACCTAGGCTACGCCCTGCCGGCCAGCATCGTGCAGAAGCTGCGCATGACCAACGCCCGCGTGTATATCCAGTGCCAAAACCCGCTCATCTGGTCGCCGGAAAGCTTCTACAAGCGCAACAAAGCCGTTGACCCGGAAGCCCTCTCTTACTCGACCCGCTTCAACGGCAGCACCAACAACAACGGTGGGGTTAGCTTCGATTACGGCGTAACCTACCCCGTTACCCGCTCCTTCATCGTGGGCTTAAACCTGGGCTTCTAATCTTCTTTTCAATTTTCCCCGGCGCGCTTGCGCGCTGCGCTATCAATTATGAAAAAGTTACTGCTTACCAGTTCGGCCCTGGCGCTGCTTCTCGCCGCCAGCGGCTGCAGCAATGACATTCTGGACGAGAACCCGCGCTCGGTGCTGGTGCCTGGCTTTTTGGGCACCCCCGACGGCGTGCAGGCGGGCCTGGCCGGCGTGTACTCGGGCCTGCGCAACTCGCTGTGCGACCAGGGCGGCTCGATTTTTTTCACGCAGGGTACCGATGAGTACATGCGCGGCTTTGCCTCGACCGATGGCTACGAGGACTACGCCGGCACGCTGACCGCCAACAACGGCACGGCCTCCAACTACTGGAGCACGTTTTACCGCTACATCAACGGGGCCAACGGTGTAATTCAGTACGCCAGCACGGTGCAGGGCGTATCAGCAACTACTACCGCCCAAACGATAGCCGAGGCCAAGGTGCTGCGCGCTTACTACTACTTCCTACTGGTGCAGTCGTTTGGCGATGTGCCGCTGACGCTCAGCTTCGTGGACACGCCCACCAAGGACGTGACCCGCGCGCCAGTGGCCGACGTGTACAATGCCATCGTGACCGACCTGACCGATGCCCTGAAAACCATCTCCAACACGGCTGCTCAGCCCGGCCGCGTGACGCGGGCCACGGCCCTGCACCTGCTGTCGAAGGTGTACCTCACGCGGGCTACCTCCACGGCCAAGCAAGCCACCGACTACGCCAACGCCGCGCAGTACTCGACCGAGCTTATCACCGATGCCAGCGGCAAATACGGCAAAGGCCTGGAAGCCGACCCGGCCGACGTATTTAAGGAAGGCAACGAGAACGGCAAGGAAGTGCTGATGAACGTGCAGTTCAACACCGACCCCACCTTCACGGGCATCTCCGACAACGGCGCGGGCGGTGCGGGCCAGAACCAGACCAACTACCTGTTTCGGGGCCGCTACGACTTGCTGCCCAACATGGTGCGCAGCATCGTGTACGGCCGGCCTTTTGGCCGCCTGACCTCGACGCCCTACCTGCTGAACTCATACATTTTGCCCTCCGAAACCACCGACCGGCAGTGGCGCACCACCGATACGCGCTACGCCAAGTGGTTTTCGACCCTGTGGCTGGTAAACTCGCCCGGCGGCAACGGCGGCACGAGCTTCAACCCCAAGGCCGTGGTGGGCGATACGGCGGCCTATTACTTTGGCCGCGAAATCTCGGCCGCCGAGCAAACGCGCATCAACAACCGCCCCAACGGGCGCTACATCGTGGGTACGCCCAGCACCTACACCACCAACTTCTCGCCCTTCATCAACAAGTTTGATGACACCACGCGCCCGGCGACCAACACCAGCTCCGACCGGCCGGTAACCGTGTTTCGCCTGGCCGAAACGTACCTCATCGCGGCCGAAGCCAACTTCTACCTGGGCGACCTGGCCAAGGCGCGCGACTTCATCAACGTAGTGCGCCGCCGGGCTGCCGCGCCCGGCAAAACCGCCCAAATGGAGATTACCACGAGCCAACTCACCATCGACTTCATTCTCGATGAGCGCTCGCGCGAGCTGTGTGGTGAATTTACCCGCTGGCCCGACCTGGTGCGCACCGGCAAGCTCATCGAGCGCGTACAGAAGTACGTGCCCGCGCTGGTGACCTCCAAGCCGTCGCCCATCCCCGGTGGCACCGACAACTACGGCTCCAACGCGGCTATCAACATCCGGCCCTACCACGTGCTGCGGCCCATTCCGCAGCAGGAAATTGACCGCACTGGCGGCAAAATCAAGCAGAATCCTGGCTACTAAGCCTTGTTAAGCTGCTACGTAAATAAGCCCCGGTTTCGCCTCGAAATCGGGGCTTATTTATGAAGGGGTACTGCAAAAATGCCATTACCCTACCAACGCTTTGACCTACAACGCACACCTCCTTTCTACGCTGGGGCTCTCGCTGGCGCTACTCGCTACCGCCCCCGCCGCTCAGGCCACCGTGCGCCTGCCGCGCCTCGTGAGCGACGGCATGGTGTTGCAGCGCGACGCGCCCCTGCGGATGTGGGGCTGGGCCGCGCCAGGCGAAAAGGTAGCGGTGAGCTTCCAGGGCAAGACGTACAGCGCCACCACCAGCCCCAAGGGCGAGTGGCAGGTGCAACTGCTGGCCCAAAAAGCCGGCGGCCCCTACGAGCTGAAAGTTGACGCCAGCAACCACCTGGTAGTAAAAGACGTGCTGGTGGGCGACGTGTGGCTGTGCTCGGGCCAGTCGAACATGGAAACGCCCATGAGCCGCGTGCGCGACAAGTACCCCGAGGTAATCGCGCAGGCCAACAACCCGCGCATCCGGCAGTTTGAGGTGCCGCTGACCTACGCCTTCACCGGCCCCAAAGCCGACCTCACGGGTGGCAAATGGGTAAGCACTACCCCCGAAAGCGTGCTGAAGTTTTCGGCCGTGGGCTACTTCTTCGCCAAGGAGCTACAGGCGAAGTACAATGTGCCGATGGGCATCATCAAGGACGCCGTAGGTGGCTCGCCGGCCGAGGCCTGGCTAAGCGCCGATGCGCTCAAGCAATTTCCGAAGTACGAGCAGCAGGTAGCGCCCTACCGCGACAGCGCCTTCGTGGCCGGCACCCGGCAGCGCGAAGGCGCGGCCGTGGCCGACTGGTACAAGCGCCTGCACCAGGCCGACCAGGGCGAGCAGCCCGGCCAGCCCAAGTGGAGCGCCGCTACCTACGACGCCACCGGCTGGGCCACTATGCCCGTGCCCGGCTACTGGGCCAGCCAAACGCCCCTGGGCATGGTAAACGGCGTTATCTGGTTTAAGAAAGAAGTAGACGTACCCGCTGCCATGGTAGGCCAGCCCGCCCGCCTGGAGCTGGGCACGCTGGTTGATGCCGATTCGACCTATATCAACGGCCAACTGGTGGGCACCACCGGCTACCAGTACCCGCCCCGCAAGTACGATTTCGGGCCGGGCGTGCTGAAAGCCGGGAAGAACGTGATTACGGTGCGCCTCATCAGCAACGGGGGGCGCGGCGGCTTCACGATGGGCAAGGAATACCGCCTGATAGCGGGCGGCCAAACTATCGACCTGAAAGGCAACTGGCAGTACAAGCTAGGCGCCACCATGCCGCCCACGCCGGGCACTACCACCTTCCAGTACCAGCCGGGCGGGCTCTATAATGGCATGATAGCGCCGGTGCGCCCCTACGCCGTGAAAGGCGTGCTCTGGTACCAGGGCGAAAGCAACGCCGGCCGCCCCGACGACTACCAGGCCCTGCTCACCGGCCTTATCCAGGACTGGCGCAAGCAGCTCAATCAGCCCAACTTGCCGTTCATTTACGCGCAGCTACCCAACTTTCAGGCCGTGCGCAAGGAGCCGGGCGAAAGCGGCTGGGCGGCCGTGCGCGATGCCCAGCGCCGCACGCTGGCCGTGCCCCACACCGGTATGGCCGTGCTGCTCGACGTGGGCGAGTGGAATGATATTCACCCCTTGGACAAGCAGACGGTAGGCCACCGCCTGGCCCTGGCCGCCGAAAAAGTAGCCTATGGCGACGCCAAGGTGGTGGCCGCCGGCCCGCTCTTCCAGTCGGCCAAAGCCGCTGGCAACAAGGTCACGCTCACCTTCGCCGACCCCGGCAGCAACCTGGTGGCGAAAGGCAATGGGCCGCTCACTGGCTTCGCCGTAGCGGGGGCCGATAAGAAATTCGTGTGGGCGCAAGCCCGCATCGAGGGCGATAAGGTGGTAGTGTGGAGCGACCAGGTGGCCCAGCCCACCGCCGTGCGCTACGCCTGGGCCGACAACCCCGAAAACGCCGCGCTGTATAACAAAGCCGGCCTGCCAGCTTCAACCTTCCAGACCGATGCGCTTTAAGCTTCCGCACTTGCTGCCTGGCCTAGCGCTGCTGGCCCTCGGGCACCTGGCCCACGGCCAGGCGACGCCGCTGTTTCGCGACCCCAAGCAGCCGCTGAACGCCCGCGTCAACGACCTCATCAAGCAATTGTCGCTGGAAGAGAAAGCACAGCAAATGCTCGACCAGAGCCCGGCCATTGCGCGCCTCGGCATCCCGGCTTATAGCTGGTGGAATGAGGCCCTGCACGGCGTGGGCCGCTCGGCCCCGGCCACGGTGTTTCCGCAGGCTATTGGCCTGGGGGCTACGTTTGACGACGACTTGGCGCTGCGCGAAGCCACCGCCATTTCGGACGAGGCGCGGGCGGTGTACAACGCTGCCATCGCCAAAAACCACTACGTGAAGTACGGCGGCCTCACCTTCTGGACGCCCAACATCAATATCTTCCGCGACCCGCGCTGGGGTAGGGGCCAGGAAACCTACGGCGAAGACCCCACCCTGACTGCGCGCCTCGGCGTGGCCTTCGTGAAGGGCTTGCAGGGCAACGACCCTAAATACCTTAAAGTAGCGGCCTGCGCCAAGCACTACGCCGTGCACAGCGGCCCCGAAAAGCTGCGCCACGAGTTCAACGCGGAGGCTTCGCCGCAGGACTTGCGCGAGACGTATTTGCCCGCTTTTCGTGCCTTGGTAAAGGATGCCAACGTGGAAGCCGTGATGTGCGCTTACAACAGCACCAACGGCGAGCCCTGCTGCGGCAACGAGTTCTTGCTCAGTCAAGTGCTGCGCAAGGAATGGGGTTTTAAAGGCCACGTAGTAAGTGACTGTGGGGCGCTCGACGACCTGTACCAGGGCCATAAAACCGTCAAAACCAAAACCGAAGCTGCCGCGCTGGCCCTCTCGCGGGGCGTAGATTTGAACTGCGGCGACACCTACACCAAGCTGCCCGAGGCCGTGCGCCAGGGCTTGCTCAAGGAAAGCCAGGTGGATAGCGCGCTCGCCATTTTGCTGCGCACGCGCTTCAAGCTGGGCCTGTTCGACGGGCTGAATGCGACGCCCTACGACAAGCTCGGGCCGGAAGTAGTGAACAGCGCCGCCCACCGCGCCTTGGCCAAGGAAGTCGCCCTCAAGTCGATGGTGCTGCTCAAGAACAATGGCGTGCTACCCCTACGCCCCGACCTCGGCAAGTACTTCGTGACCGGCCCCAACGCCACCAGCGTGGAGGCGCTGCTCGGCAACTACTACGGCGTGAACGGCCAGATGACCACCATCCTGGAAGGTCTGGTGGGGGCGGTGCAGCCGGGCTCGCAGATTGAGTACAAGCAGGGCGCCCTGCTCGACCGCCCCAACATCAACCCCATCGACTGGACCACCGGCGAGGCCAAGCAGACCGACGCCATTCTGGTGGTCCTAGGTATCACGGGCGTGCTCGAAGGCGAGGAAGGTGAATCTATCGCCT
>JAKONR010000056.1 GCA_022701825.1 Hymenobacteraceae bacterium
AGGCCCGGCCCTACGTGGATGCCGAGCGCTTTGGGGTGGTGCAAAACAAGCTGCGCGCCCAAAGCGGCAACGCCGTGCTCTGGAAAGACGCCTGCCTGCTCTACTTCCAGCAGTTCAGCCACCTGCCTATTCCGGCCGCCGTCGAGCCGCCCATGCACACCTTGGATGGCGTAATTGCCAATGACATGATGCGGCCGCGTGGCACTGGTCCGGCCCGGCCTTAAGCTAGGCGTAGCGCGGATTTTCAGTCCGCGGGTGCCCGGCACTTACTCACTCGCGGACTGCAAGTCTGCGCTACAGCATTCCTTTCTCCTTGCATGAAACAATCGATAATACGGCTAGGCGCTAGCCTTTTGTTGACGCTCGGCCTGGGGGCCGCGCCCGCCGCTGCGCAACGCTCGGGCAAGCCGGCCCAGGCGCAGCCGGCCCCAAAAGGCGCCTTTTACTCGGGTGCCTACCCCAACCTGTTTCGGGAAGCGGGCTATAGCCAGGCCGACATCGACCAGAAGGTGGCGCAGGCGTACCACGACGTGTTTGAGGGGCCTAATAAGGTGTACTTCGAGGTGGGCGACTCGCTGGCTTACGTCTCGGATGTGAAGAACGAGGACGCCCGCACCGAAGGCCTTTCCTACGGCATGATGGTGGCTGTGCAGCTCAACAAAAAGGAGGTATTTGACCGCCTCTGGCGCTGGTCGAAGAAGTACTTGCAGCACCAGAGCGGCCCACTAGAAGGGTATTTTGCCTGGAGCATCAATACGGCCACGCTGAAGCGCAACTCGGAAGGGCCCGCCTCGGATGGCGAGCTGTACTTCGTGACCAGCCTGCTTTTTGCCGCCAACCGCTGGGGCACCGCTACCGGCATCAATTACTACCAGGAAGCCCGCCGCATCCTGGATGCCTCGTGGAAAAAGGACGGCACCGGCGGCGTGCACAACCTCTTCAACACCCAGCACAAGCAAATAAGCTTTGTGCCGGTGGGCGATATGTACAGCTGGACCGACCCGTCGTACCACGTGCCGGCGTTTCTGGAAGTGTGGGCCGAATACGCCAAGGACGGGCACGCGCAGTTTTACCGGGACTGCGCCGATACGTCGCGCGCGTATTTGCACCGGGCCTGCGCCGCCCCCACCGGCCTCAACTACGACTACACCGAGTTTAGCGGCCAGCCGCACGCTACGCGCTGGGCGCCGGCCGCGTTCCGCTACGACTCGTGGCGCGTACCCATGAACATTGCCATGGACTACGTGTGGTTTGGCAAAGACCGGGCTTGGCAGCAGCAGTACGCGCAGCGCTTTCAGGGCTTTCTGCGGGCTAAGGGCCTGAATACCTTCGAAGACCAGTTCAACGTGGACGGCTCGCGGCCCGATTTTATCTTGCCGGCCGGCAAGGTCAAGAAGCTGCGCCACTCGCTGGGGCTGGTGGCTACGTCGGCCGCGGCCTCGCTCATGTGCCCACCCACGCCGCCGCTCGACTTTGTGCACGCCCTCTGGAATGCCAAGCTAGCGCCCTACGACGACGGGTACTTCGACCCTTACTACGACGGCCTGCTCTACCTGTTCAGCCTCATGCACCTGAGCGGTAAATACCAAGCGATAAAGCCCCGAACGCACTAATTACCAAGGCTATTTCATGAAGAATTACTGGTTACTGCTGCTGGCCGGGCTAGGCCTTTGGGCGCCGGCGGCCTGGGCCCAGGCGCCAGCGGCCCACAACCCCATCATATATGCCGACGTGCCGGACTTGTCCATGATTCGGGTGGGTAAGACCTACTACATGAGTAGCACCACCATGCACATGAGCCCCGGGGTGCCCATCATGAAATCGACCGACCTGGTAAACTGGAAGCTCGTCGGCTACGCCTACGACACCTTGGCCAGCAACGACGCCATGACGCTCGCCAAGGGCCAGAGCACCTACGGGCGCGGCTCCTGGGCCAGCAGCCTGCGCTACCACCAGGGCACGTACTACGTCAGCACCTTTGCCCAAACTACGGGCAAAACGCACGTCTATTCGACCAAAAATATCGAAAAAGGCCCCTGGAAAGCAGTTTCTTTCCGGCCCAGCCTGCACGACCACTCGCTGTTTTTCGACGACGATGGCCGCGTGTATATGGTGTACGGCGCGGGCAAAATTCAGCTGGCCGAGCTCACCGCCGACGTGGCGGGCCTGAAGCCGGGCACCACGCCGCAGGTCATTATCGAGAATGCCAGCGCCCCGGCCGGCCCTACCCCCGGCCTGCCGGCTGAGGGCTCGCAGCTGTTCAAGATTAAGGGCAAGTACTACCTGTTCAACATCACCTGGCCGCGCGGCGGCATGCGCACGGTGGTGGTGCACCGGGCCGACAAAATAACCGGCCCCTACGAAGGCCGCGTGGCTTTGCAAGACCTGGGCGTGGCCCAGGGCGGCCTCATCGACACGCCCGAAGGCCAGTGGTACGCCTATTTATTCCGCGATTTTGGCGCGGTGGGCCGCATTCCGTACCTGGTGCCAGTGCAGTGGGAAAGCGGCTGGCCGGTGCTGGGCAACCCGGCGGGCAAGGTGCCCGAAACCCTGCCCCTACCCCCCAACAAAAGCCTGATGCCGGGCCTCGTAGCCTCCGACGAGTTTACGCGCCGGGCGGGCGAGCCGGCCCTGCCCCTGGTATGGCAATGGAACCACAACCCCACCAACGCGCTGTGGTCGGTGGCTAAGCGCCCCGGCTACCTGCGCCTGGAGACCGGGCGGGTCGATACGTCGTTCTTGCTGGCGCGCAACACCTTGACGCAACGCACCATCGGCCCGGTGTGCGCCGGGGTCACGGCCCTGGATGTGGCCCACCTGAAAGCCGGCGATTTTGCCGGCCTCGGCGTGTTACAGAAGCGCTACGGCCTGGTGGGCGTGCAAGCCAGTGCGGGCGCGAAAGCCATCGTGATGGTCAGCGCCGAGTCGGAAAAGCCGGTGGAACTGCAGCGGATTCCGCTGACGCAGGACAAGGTGTATTTCAAAATCGAGTGTGATTTTAAAGACCGCAAGGACGTCGCCACCTTCTTCTACAGCCTCGATGGCAAAACCTGGCAGCCCGTGGGCGGGCCGCTCAAAATGGCCTACACGCTGCCGCATTTCATGGGCTACCGGTTTGCGCTTTTCAACTACGCCACCCAAGCGCCGGGCGGATACGCCGACTTCGACTACTTCCACCTGGAAGACCACTTGAGCAAGTAGGAATTTTCCCGCGCTTATTCACCGCAAAACCTCAATGCGTACTCTGAAACTTTACGGCCTACTAGCAGCCTTTGCGGGCTTAGCTGTTCAGCCCGCCAGGGCCCAAAACCCTTTCATCACCAGCCAGTTCACCGCCGACCCTACGGCCCGCGTATTTGGCGACCGGGTGTACGTGTACCCTTCGCACGACATCCTGGCCCGGCCGGGGAAGGGCCGCGTGGGGTGGTTTTGCATGGAAGACTACCACGTCTTTTCCTCGGCCAACCTCACCGACTGGACCGACCACGGCGTCATCGTGACCCAAAACAAAGTGCCCTGGGTGAAGCCCGACAGCTACAGCATGTGGGCGCCCGACTGCGTGCTGCGCAACGGAAAGTACTATTTCTACTTCCCCAGCACGCCCCGCGACACCACCCAGGGCAAGGGTTTTCGGATTGGGGTGGCCGTGGCCGACAAGCCGACTGGCCCCTTCGTGCCGCAGCCCGCGCCCATAGCCGGCGTGCGCGGCATCGACCCCAACGTGTTTATTGATAAGGACGGCCAGGCGTACCTCTACTGGTCGCAGGGCAATATCTACGGGGCCAAGCTGAAAGACAATATGCTGGAGCTGGCCTCCGAGCCCAAAACCCTCGGCGAGCTGCCCACCAAAGGCCTCAAGGAAGGCCCCTATTTATTTGAGCGCAAGGGTATTTACTACCTCACGTACCCGCACGTGGCCAACAAAACCGAGCGCCTCGAATACGCCACCAGCACCAGCCCCTTGGGGCCGTTCACGGTGAAGGGCGTGCTTATGGACGAGTCGCCGACCGGCTGCTGGACCAATCACCACTCCATCACGCAGGTCAAAAACCAGTGGTACCTGTTCTATCACCACAACGATTTGTCGCCCAAGTTCGACAAGAACCGCTCGGTTAGAATTGACAGCTTGTCCTTCACCGCCGATGGCGCCATCAACAAGGTAACGCCCACCCTGCGCGGCGTGGGCCTGACGAGCGCCAAGCAAAAAATACAACTGGACCGCTACAGCCGCCTTAGCCCCAGCGGCGCGGCCATCGCCTTTCTGGACACGGCCAACACGTTTCAGGGCTGGAAAACCGTGCTAACCGGCCCCGGCGGCTGGGTGCAGTACAATGGCGTCGATTTTGGCTCGCAAAAGCTCCGCACTGCTACGCTACGGGGCACTTCGGCGGCCGGCGCCACCGTCCAAATTCGCCTCGACCACGCCAACGGGCCGATAGTTGCGCAAGTGTCTGTGCCCAAGGGCAGCGCCTGGCAGGCCGTAAAAACCCCGCTTTTGGCCTTCCGGCCCGGCCAGCACGCGCTTTATGTTTCGCTCAAAGGTGGCGCTAACGCCGAAATCGACTGGGTCAGCTTTGAGTAAGCCAGCTGCCTAATAAAAGCCAACGCGCCGGCTGCAAAATTGTGGGCGGCGCCTTGGCTTTGGGTTTTTACTTAGCTGGCTAAGCGGCTAAGCGCTCAAATACATCAGCTCGCACGAAGGTTCTTTTGTAGAAATTGACGGAATGCGCCAGCTTGTAGCCAGCTTTGAGCAGCTTGCGCGACGACTGCTCGATATGCCGAATAGCCAACAGCCGGGCCAACCTGCGGCGGTGATGAAACTCATCAAATTCTACCAGAATGATTCTTACATCCAGATTATCGGCAAGCATATTATCAATCACCGTGTATTCCGAGCCTTCTATTTCCAGCTTTAGCAAATCGATGTGCTGGTGGCCCAGCTCGCGCATAACGTTAACGAGTTTATCGACTTTTGCTTCTATATAGCTGGCAGTGTTTTGCAGGTTCGTAATAGAATGTCCCGCATAAGTAGCCTTGGTCGGAGAATAAAACTTCACAAGCTTTTTCTCATTCCATATCCCAATTGTGCGGTACGTTATGGTGGCCAGCTCGGCAGCACTTATGGCGTAGCGATAGCCTTGCTCATTATTATCGGCCGCAAACGAATTGCCGGCTTGCGTGCTGCGCACCAACCCCTGAAAATGTGCTAGCGCGTAGGGCATCGGGTCAAAAATAAAAACCTGAGCTTTGAAGTTGGTAACCAGCTCTGTATCCAGCGAAATGTCTGTGCCGGCGCCTACGCAGTAACAGACGGAAGAGCTGGTTAAATAATTGCCGGGCACTCGGTAGCCATGCGTAAGCGAGCCCAGGTGAACCAGATTAGGCAGGGGCACTACATCGCGCTGTGCCCAGCGAACAGCCAAAGGTTTAATACTATTTTTTATTAAATTCATCACGTAGTTATAAGTAAATTTTTACTTCGGTAATTACAATCTACTAAGCCATTCTTAACTGATTATAGCTTTAGAAAACAGTATGGCTACTGTTAATGCACAATAATACTTATCGTTTGGGGTATCTACCGCGCAGCGCCCGCCCTCTATTTATTCCGGCGCATGACAATTCGTAGCTAAAAAAGTGTTTCCCTAGTTTTAGCGGCAGTCATTGCTGCCAGCGGCCTTTGGCCAAGCAAAAGCCGGATAGGGCGGGTTTTAGTCGCAGCGACTAAAACCCGCCCTATCCGGCTTCTATACATTTTGCTTCTACTGCCAGGGGTGGCTACGCGGTGGCAGCCGGCCCGGCGCAGGCGCTAGCTTTTCTTTTCGGCTACCGGAAATTTATCCAGAATGTCCTTGGCGTTTTTGCTAAACTCGCTGCCGAGGCGGGCGGGGTCATCGACCGGGTCGGCGAGCGAGCCGCGCCAAATCAGGTTGTTGCTGCGGCGGTCGATAAAGTCGATAATCAGGGTACCTTCGTTGTACTGCACCGTGCGCGGCGCGCTGTAGTAGGCCGGCGTGTACCAGGCCCCGTAGTTGATGGGCAGGTAGGCGCCGCGGTAGCCCACGGCGTAGGGGTAGGCGTAGCCGGGGCCGCCGTAGGTGTCGTACACGGTGCGCTCGGCCTTTTCCACGTAGGTGTGTGTAGTTACGAGCAGGTCGGGGCTGGCTTCTACCTGGCGCAGGCCGCGCTTGCTAAGCTCGCTGGCGATGGCCTGCTTGATGCGGTCTTGCGCGATGGGGCTATTCAGCAAGGGGTTGCGGGTGCCGTCGGTTTTCACCTCCGTATCAGCAAAGTCGAAGGTGCGGTAGCGGCTAAAGTTAACGTTGGAGCGCTGCTCCACGTTTACCGCCGGGGCGCAGGCCGACAGGCAGCCCAGCACGGCTAGGCCAACCGCCAGAAAAATATTTTTCATGATTCAGGTAAGGAAAAGTAGTATTATACTTACGTTGGATGGCCCGTGCGGGGTTGCCGGGGCAGCCAGGCCACCCAAGTGTTTTTCACCTTTAGCTGGTTTTGGCAAGCAGCCGTAAGCTGTCGATTAGCTGGCCGCCGCGCGGCCGGGCTTCTACGCATTTTCACTTTTATGGAAGGACTTACGAAGATTGAAGACCTGGGCAAGCCCCGCGTGGTGATAGTGGGTGGCGGCTTTGGGGGCTTGCAGCTCGCCAAAACCCTGGCCGATGCCCCGGTGCAGGTCGTGCTCATCGACAAGCAGAATTACCACGGCTTTTGGCCGCTGCTCTACCAGGTGGGCACGGCGGGGCTCAACCCCGACAGCATCGTGTCGCCGTTTCGCAAAATCCTCAACGACCAGGAAAACTTCTACTTCCGGCTGGCCGAAGTCGAGCGCATCGACGCTGCGGCGCAGGTCGTGGAAACGAGCATCGGTCTCATTCGCTACGACTACCTGGTGCTGGCGACGGGCACGACGAGCAATTTTTTTGGCGACGAGCTGATGGCCAAAAATGCCATTACCCTCAAAAACGTGCCCGACGCCATCGAGCTGCGCAATACCCTGCTCTCGCACTTCGAGCAGGCCCTGCAAATGGGCGACCAGGAGCAGCTCAACTCCATGCTCGACTTTGTGATAGTGGGCGGCGGCCCCACGGGCGTAGAAATGGCCGGCGCACTGGCCGAGCTGCGCGCCCACGTGTTTCCGCGCGACTACCGCGAGCTCGACCTCAAGCAGATGGACATCTACGTGGTGCAGAGCGGGCCGGTGCTGCTCAAGGGCATGTCGGCCGAGGTGTCGCAGAAGGCGCTGGAGTACCTGCAAGACCTGGGCGTGGAGGTGCTGCTCGACACGCGGGTGAAGTCGTACGACGGCTACACGGTGACGCTCAACAACGGCCAGCAGCTCATTTCGCGCACGCTCATTTGGGCGGCGGGCGTCACGGGCGCGCCCATCAAGGGGCTGGCGCCCGAGGCCATCCTGAAATCGAACCGCTACCAGGTAAACGAAAGCAGCCGCGTAGTGGGCTACGACAACGTATTTGCCATTGGCGACATCGCCCAGATGGCCACCGCGCAGTACCCCGACGGCCACCCGCAGGTGGCGCAGCCAGCCATTCAGCAGGGCGAGCACCTGGGCGAAAACATCAAGCGCGCCCTCAAAGGCCTGCCTATGCTGCCCTTCGAGTACTACGACAAAGGTACAATGGCCACCGTGGGCCGCCACCGGGCGCTGGCTGATATTCAGCTTTTTGGCCGGCAATACCACCTCAGCGGCTGGATAGGCTGGCTGGCCTGGAGCTTCGTGCACGTGCTGGCTCTGGTGAGCTTCCGCAACCGCTTTGCCGTGTTCATCACCTGGGCCTGGAACTACTTTACCCAAGACAAGGGCATGCGCTACATCATCGGCAAGGTGAAGGCTCCGCTCCAGGAAAAAGAGGTCGAAGCCAAGGCCCTCATCTAGGCCCCCAAAGCTGCCTTTTCGCGTTGCCCGCCCGCCGGTTTCTGGTTGGCGGGCAACGCTTTTTTTGCGATATTTATGTCTACATGCAGCGTACTATAAACGCAATGGTACTCCGCCAAGTCTTTCTTGAACAATCGGTTTACCGCTTCTATTTTTCTCTTTTCAGCGCCATATTTTCTCTTTCTGCTTACATCCGTTTTCAACCGCGCAGTCGTACATTTTTTTGTCGTTAAAAAATTATTATTCCTTCCATGAACCCCACTAATGCGCTGGCGCAATACCGCAGCAACGTTACTATTTCGGGGCAGCGCAGCCCGGCCCCAGCCATCGTTTTCTTGCACGGCCTGGGCTCGGACCAGACCAGCTGGCGCCGCCTGGCCCCCGCCTTTGAGGACCGCTACCAAGTTATTTTGCTCGACCTGATAGGCGCGGGCAAATCGGACCTCGCCTCCTACGACTACGCGCGTTACGGCTCGCTGCACGCCCACGCCGACGACCTACTGGCCGTGCTGCACGAGCTGGATTTGTACAACGTAGTATTTGTGGGCCACTCGATTAGCTCTATGATTGGGGTGCTGGCCGCCATCAAGGAGCCGGCGCGTTTTGGGCGGCTGGTGTTGCTGGCGCCCTCGCCGCGCTTCGTCAACGCCGAGGGCTATAAAGGTGGCTTCGAGCAAAAAGACATTCAGGAATTGCTGACGGCCATGCAGGCCAACTACCACGGCTGGTCGGAGGGCGTGGCCGCCCTTATGACCGACGCCAACCGCCCCGAGCTGGTGATGGAGCTGAGCAACAGCTTCTTCCAGACGCAGCCGGCCATTGCGCAGCACTTTGCGCGGGTCACGTTCTACGCCGACCACCGCGCCGACCTGCCTTTCCTCACCACTCCGACCCTGCTACTGCAGTGCGCGCACGACGTAATTGCGCCAATGGCCGTGGGCACTTACCTGCACGAAAACCTGCCCGACAGCCAGTTGGTCGTCATTGACACGCCCGGCCACAGCGCCCACCTCACCGCCCCGCAAGAGACGTTGCGCGAGATAGAGCGGTTTTTGCAGGTGGCGCCGGTATTTGCGTGAGCGCACTAGGCAATGGATGGCTACTTGGCAAAGAGCAGGCTGCGCAATCAGCCTGCTCTTTGTTTTTGACATAAAGCCGCAGTCGGAAAAGCCGCCTTAAATAGCTCCGCGCAAGGCAGCCAGGCCCCGGCAGAAATACCGGAAGCTGAGCGAGGCATTGCGGGCCGGGTCGAGGTGCGGGGTAATGGTGGCGGCCCATTCGGTTTTGGCCTTGCCGCTGAGGTAGTAGCGCCCTTGCTTCAGAATGTGCCACAGGGTTTCGTTGGGCTTGGGCAAGGCATCGGGATTGGCGCCCACCCGGCTGAAATGGGTCGGCTTCAGCGCCGGGTAGGCGGCGCGCACGGCCACCTCATCGCCCAAAAACCACGCTTCCAACTCCTCTACGGTCAAGCAGTTCAATACCTGAAACGGCTCGCCGGCCGGCGCGGCGGCATACGTCAGCAAGCCAGCCGCTGCCGCGTGGCGCTCCAGGTCGGCCAGCCAGCGCGGGCCGATGGTATCGGCATCGAGCAGCACCACGAGGCGCAGGTTTTCTTGCCCAGCCTGGGCCATGCGCCGCCGGTACGCGAGCAAGAGGCGCGGCAGCTGGCCTAGCAAGTCGTGGCAGCCCTCGAAGGGCTTGAGCCGGCATACGCAGCCCGGCAGCAGCCGGGGTAGCAGCACGCGCAACGCGACGGCGGCCGATTCTTCTTCCAGCAGAAAATCAATTTCCATCTCAGCGGCCCTCCGTGGCATTGGGCGCGGCCAGCGGGTTGCCCACCTCAAAGAAATTGCGGGTCCACAGGTAACCCAGGGGCGAGCCTTCTTCCACCATTTCCGGGATGCCGGGCAGGTCGGCCACGCGGGTGGCCTGCGTGTAGCCGTCGGCCCCGCGGTGCAGTATCCAGACTTGCGCCGGTTCGAGCGCGTTGAGGATGGCGGGCGAATGGGTGGCTACCAGCAGCTGCCGGGTTTCGGTGGCTTTTATCAGCTCCTCGGCCAGCCGGCCCAGCAGCTGCGGGTGCAGCTCGTTTTCGGGCTCCTCGATGCCAAGCAGGCCAGTGGCGTTAGGCTCGTAGAGCAGCGTGAGCAGGGCCGCCAGCCGCATGGTGCCGCCCGACATATACTGCGCCGGCAGCGGCTTCTCAAACGGCGCATCCTTGAAGCGCAGCAGCAGCCGCTCGTCGGACGTTATTTCGGGCAGTACCTCGGCCAGGCCCGGCACCCAGGCCCGCAGCTTGTCGGCAATTCGGGCCAGCACCTCGGGGTGCTTGATATGCAGGTAGTAGAGCACGTTGGGCAGGTTGTCGCCGTTGGGCGACAGCTTCTCGCGGGGGCCGGCGTCGGAATAGCCTTTGAGGTGGTCGTCGGTGAGGTGGAAGAGGCGGTAGGAAGCTATTGCATTTGCTAACGCCACTGTTTTAGGAGCTTGTGCCTCTCTCTGTCTTGAAAAGGCAAAAGTTGAATAGATAATCGGGTCAGATGAAGGATTTGTATAGTGTCTACCTGGATTACCATCTCGCTCATAGATATTTATTCTGAACACATTATCACTCCAATGCGGACTCGGTTCAGCGTCGACTAATTCGATGATTCGTTCTAATTCAGCTCCTGGCTCAATTATACTTTCATCAGAAATAAACAGCTGTCCAGCTGCTTCGTCAACACCAAGCTTATAACGTAGGCGAGGGACTTCTACGCTTATAAACACTTCAATCTCAAACTCAATAATCCCATCCTCCCCTCGCGTCCGCATTCCCCGAAACCTATCGCGCTTTTCCCACGCCGCTACCAGATTCCCCCGCACCGCCTCGGCCAGAAAATCCAGCGCATCCAGCACCGTCGATTTCCCGCTGCCATTGGGGCCGATGAGCACCGTGAGGGGCGTGAGTTCACGAAATTCCACGTCGCGCAGGGCGCGGTAGTTTTTGATGCGCAGATACGTGAGGCGGGGCACGGCCGGAGCCTGGGCGCTGGTAGGCATAGAAAAGGGCTTTGCTACAAAGTACGCGGTTTTAGAGGCGCACGCTGAAGGCCAGCGGCTGCACCACCACTTGCTGCAAGGAGCTGCTGTAGGCCACCCGCACGCCGGCCTCGACGGGCGTGCGCAGGTGGAAGGGGTTGAATAAGACCAGCAAATCGGCCCCCGCGTTGTAGAAATCGCGGTAGAGGCGGGTGGTGGCGGGCGGCGGGCCGGGGAGGTTCACCAGCACGCTGCCCCAGGCTAGGTCGGTAAAGAGAGTGGCGCGCAGGCGCTGCACGTAGAGCACCCGCCCCAGCTGCCAGTGCGTGAAAGCCAACGGCAAATAGTACTCGGCGGTGCCCACGGCCAGCCGGTCGAAGCTGAGGTAGCTGGTTTCGGCCCGCGGATACGAGATGGCGGCCGAAAAATTGTATTGCGCCTGCTGCTGGTACTGGTAGCCGCCGCGCAGCCGCAAGCTGTGGTGCCGCCCAAAACCCGGCAAATACACGCCCCCCTGCACGGCTACCTGGCTGGCTTGCAGATTGGTAGCGAAGGGCGTGGTGCGGTGCGTAGCCAGCAGCGTGGCCCCGGCGCGGGGTGCCACATCGCGCGCGCTTTGGCGGAGCTGGGCGGCGTAGGAAAGGCTGGTCTGGATGGCGCGCACGGGCAGGTCGTAGTCGTACACGCGCTCGTGGAGGTAGTAGGCGCTCAGCGAGAGGCTTTGCAGGTATTTTGAGCGGGTGAGCACCAGCGGCAGCCGCGCCCCGGCCAGCAGCCGCGCTACTTGCCACTGGTCGCGCAGGCGATTGCCGCGGGCGTCGAGCAGGCTGGCATCGCGGCCACCGTAGCTGCCTTCCACGTCGAGCACCGGCCCGAGGCCCTGGTAGCTGAGCGCGCCGGTCACGGCCAGCGTGCGCTCGGTTTGGTTGTAGCTCAGGCCCGCGAAGGCCTGGGTAGTGCTCAAAAAATCCTGCGAGCGCACGCCCACGCTCACCGCGTTGCCGGCCGGGCTTTGCACCACGCCGTAGCTGAAAATGCGAAAGGCGTGCGCCAGCGGCCGGTAGCGCCGCACCCCGTAGCGTGGCCCCGCCGAGTCGGGCGAGGCCAGCAGCGCCTTTATCTGCGGGGCGGCGGGCTCGCCAGCGGCCAGCCTGGCGGCGTAGGGGTCGGCGGGCGCATCGGCGCGGGCGGGTGCGAAGGCAGTCGTCCAAAGCTTGCCAGGGCTAGGGTTATCTATCTCATTGCTTTCCGAGTGTACTATTTTGCCGATAGTCATTGGCCACCGTCCGGCGGTCGTCAGCCAATTCAATGTGTTCAGCGGCATTTCTACCACCCGCGCTCCGGTAGCTTGGTAGTCGTGAAAAGCGAGGTACTGCCCGTCGGGGCTTACAGCGGCGTGGTAAGCTCCATAAGGCCTGCTGGTAATTTGATAGGTAAGGCCGTTTTTCAGACTAACGGCATACAGATTATCAGTACCGCCCTGCGGCGAATTATACAGCACATAGTTGCCCCAGGGCTGCGGCGTGGTGAGGTTAACGTTGGCTACTGGCAAGAGATTATTAGCCAACCCGGTAGCGGGGTCGATAGCTTGCAGCGTCTTGCCAGCCGCGCTCAGCGCCACAGCTACCACGCGGCCATCGGGCAGCCAGCGCGGCTGCTGGTAGAAGTCGTTGCGCGGGTTGGGTACGGTTTGCAGCACTGCGCCCGTCGTCGCATCCAGCACCACCAGCGCATGGTGGTAGCTGGCATCGGTGCGCACGGCCACCAGGCGCGTGCCATCGGGCGAGAGCGCGGCCGCCGCGTAGCGCGTGCCGGTAGCCAGCCGGCGCACCTTGCCAGTCTGCAAATCCATTACTTTCAGTTCCGAAAACACCTTCTGCCCCCAGCGCGGGCTTTGCCTGAATTCGGGCCACACCACCTTGCCGCCGCCCACCGACAGCATCTCCGGGATGTTTATCGGCCCCAGCGTGAACACGCGCTTTTCGCGGCCGTGGCGGCCCAGCAGCACCAGCTGCGGAATGTGGCCCAGGCCGCTTTTCAGGGCCAGTAGCGTGCTGTCATTCACGTACTGCGGGTATTGATACTGCGTGAAAACCCGCGTTTTGGCCTGCCCGGCCAGCTCGCGCACCGGCGTGGGCGCGGGGCGGGCCGCCTGCTCGGCGCGCCAGGTCGAGTCCAGCTCGCGCATGGTGCGCTGGTAGAGGTCTTCGACCCGCAGGCCGGTGGTGCGCCGCAGGCCGTTGGAAAACGAGAAGGGGTAAAACGGGAAGCGGTAGTACTCGCTCAGCGCCCGGCTCCACACGTCGGGGCCGTAGTGGGTTTTGGCGTAGGAGGTCAGAAAATACCCCAGTACGTACCAGTTGGGCACCAGGTCGCGCAGCGAGCCATTCACGGCTTTCTGGTACGAGTACTGCCGCCCACTCAGCAAGTTGGCCCGCATGCCCAGCCCGAAATACGGGATGCGCCCGCGCCCGCTGCGCGTGAAGGCGGTTTCGGTGCCCACGGCGTCGCCCTCAAAAAACCACTGCGGCACGCCCACCGCGCTCACGCCCAGGCCGCCCTCGCCCAGCAGCGGCACCAGCACCCGCCCAAAGCCCTGCCGCGCCTTGTCGAACTGGTTGACGTGCCGAAACTCGTGGACCACCAGCCCATCGAGCCAGTCTACGGTGCCCAGCCCCTGCCCCTGCTCGGGAGTAGTAAAAAACTCGGCGTGGCGCGGCAAAAACGTCACGAAGCCGTTGCTCACGGTCGTTTGGTTTTGCATAACTACCGCGATGGGCTTGGCCTGCACGCCCAGCGTGGCCCCGCCGGGGCCGTGCACGGCCTCCAGGCGCTGGGCCGTGCGCTGCGCCGCCGTGTCGAGCCCAGCCGGGTACAGCACCCGGAAGTGCGGCGTGCGCACCTGCTGCCAGCGCAGGCCGGGCGGGTTTTGCGGAATAACGGGCAGGCTTTGGGCGGCGGCCTGGGTAGCCAGCAGCAACAGGGCAGGTAGGAAGCGGCGCATAGGCCCGAAAGTACGGTATTGCTTCAGCTTAGTCCGCACTTATTTACCGGCTCGCTTGCAACGCTTACCTCCGTTTTCTGCCTCCGTTAGTGACAACTCTCTTTCATTTTCTTTTCACCTGATTTTATGCGTCGGCTCCTACTCCTCGCCGCGGGCCTGTGGCTCGGCTCCCTTACCGCCTGCAAAGACAAGGTGACTCAACCCTCCTGCTATTCGGGCGTGGTCATTGGCGAAACCTGCATGGATGGCGTGCTCATCGAAGTAAACAGCGCCACACCCATCGGCCAGCCCGTCAATTTCGCGGTTACGTCCACTACCAGCATCGTGGGTACCAACGTCATAGCCGCCGTCAACGACCTCGGTAGCCAGACCAAAACGGGGCAAACGGTCTTTTTCACTTACCAAAACAGCCCCAACAACGCCGGGCCAGCGCGCCTTTGCCCGCAGAACACCATCCCGCTGGCCATTCCGCACTTGCTACTTAGCAACGTATCGGCCACCGGCTGCGGCAAATTCTGAGGTGCTGCCCGCATTCGGCGGCAATACCTCCCTCACCAAGCAAACTTGGCTAGCCACGCTACTCAAAAAAAGTCCCGTGTTGCGCTCGTTGCAGCACGGGACTTTTTAGTGAGCATGGCCTTCTACCGGCGGGCCGGCGGCCTTCGCATCATCCGGCGCGGCCGACAGCTTCAGCCCGATTATTCCGACCAGAATAAAACCGATGTACACCACGTGTACCCAGCGAAAAGCTTCTTTCAGCACCAGCGTATCCACTATTTTGATGCCCACCAGCGCCAGACCCATCCAAATGGCGAAGGCCGTGGAGGCGGGAATCACGTTGAGTGCCTTCGAGAAGAATATCACGTTGCCCACGCCAAAGCCCACGTAGCAAATAGCGGGTATTAAGGCCATTATCCCCGCCGTGCTCGTAAAGAACTGCGACCAGTCGATGGCCTTGATATCAGAGATTTTAGTGTATTTGAGGCTGTAATTCCAGCACACTTCCATCACGGAAGCCAGCAATAAGTACAGCCAGGCGGGGTTGAAGGACAGGCTCAAACGACGGGAGTAGCAACAGGGCGGGAAGAATCGGCGGTAGCCGGGGCAACGGCAGCGGCGGGCGCGGGGTTGCCGCCGGGGCGCGGGGCGGGCACGGTTTCGGCGGGGCCTTGGTCTACTTGCCAGCCTTGCAGCACTTTGGCGGCGGGCAGGCGCTCGCCTACCCAGCCCAGCACACGCCAGCGCACACCGTGGTAGGCGCGAAACACGGCCGACTTCTCGGCCAGCGCCGATTCATCGAAGCGCACCACCGAAAAGGCGTGCTGCGCGAAGTAGTCTTTCGGGAAAGCGTAGGGCAAGCCCCAGCGCTCGGGCTTGCGATTTTCGGGCAGAAAGGCGGTGCCGAACATCCAATCCCAGAAAGCGAATTTGGTCGAGAAGTTGGCGTAGTACACCTCCTCGTGGTCGGCGTGATGCCAGAGGTGCATTTCGGGGCCGTTGATAACGTATTGCAGCTTACCCGATTTCACGTCGATGTTGGCGTGAATGTACATGCCCCACACGGCATCGATGAGCGCCTTAATGGGAACTACTATCGGGTTGGCCCCCAGCAGGATAATAGGCGCAAACTCGATGGTTTGGTTGATGATAATCTCAACGATGTGCGAGCGCGAGCCGGCCAGCCAGTCCACGTGCTTGCCCGAGTGGTGCGCCTCGTGGGTGCGCCAGAAGAAGGCGCTGCTATGCTGAAAGCGGTGAAACCAGTAGATGTAGAAGTCGTGCGTTATCACGAAAAACGCTACCTGCGCCACCACCGGCCAGTTGCTCACCACGTGAAAGCGCGCCCCGAAGTGCGCGGCCAGCGGCGCGATGATGAAGCCAAAAATCAGGATTTGCAGGAAGTAGCTCTGCACCAGCGTGTACCAGAAGAGGTCCACAAATAGTCCTTCGCGGAAAAACGGCAGCCCCTTGCGGTACGGAAACTTGCGCTCTAGTACCAACAATACCACCACCGCCAGCAGCAGGATGGGCGTGGTTATCATCGTGGTGCGCCCCACCGCGTTGAGGCTGTGGTAAAACGTGCTTATCGGCTCCAGCATAGCGTATTCGATAATGTAGTATCTGTGCCCCTAACTGCCCGCGCGGGGCGAATGTTCGCTTTTTGGGGCGAATGATAGGATTCAGGCTGTATAAAAATACACAACGTCCGTCATGCTGAGCTTGCCGAAGCATCTCTACCGCACCGTTGAACGGTCTGGATGAAGCGATAGAGATGCTTCGGCAAGCTCAGCATGACGGACGTAGCCGAATGCTGCGAGGCAACGGTACTTACGCGGCAGTTACCTCGCGGCGGAGGCGGCGGAGGGGCTCTTTCTCGCTCTCGTACACCACTTTCACGCCGTCGCCGAGGCCGGCTTCAGTGTCGCGGATGTCGCGCACGAGCTTGGCCATGCCACCGGGCTCCACGCTGGCGGCGTGGTCCGAGCCCCACATGGCGCGGTCGAGGGTGAAGTGGCGCTCTACGAACGTGGCGCCCAGGGCTACCGCCGTTACGGTGGTGCTGAGGCCGGTTTCGTGGCCCGAGTAGCCGATGGGCGTGCCAGGGAACTGCGCTTGCAGGGTTTGCACCATGCGCAGGTTCAGCTCCTGAGGCGGGCAGGGATATGCCGACGTGCTGTGCGCAATCATCAGGTTGTCAAGGCCTACGTAGGCCACGGCGTCCGTAATTTCCTGCTGGGTGCTCATGCCGGTGCTCAGCATGAGGGGGCGGCCGGTGGCGCGCACGCGGTCGAGCAGGGGCTTGTCGGTAAGCGAGGCCGACGCCATTTTGTAGAGCACGGGCTGGAATTGCTCCATGAAATGGCGTCGGCCTCGCTTACCGACAA
>JAKONR010000072.1 GCA_022701825.1 Hymenobacteraceae bacterium
GAAGAGTTTTCACTTGGAGAATGCGGAAATTCAAGGTTCTAAAAAAGTTAAAAGCAAAGGTAAGAATATTAATCCTTCTTCGGGACTGCGTCGGTCGGGCGCTTCTCGCTGGCTCCATTGGCCCGCATGGGTTGGCTAAGCTGTTGGGTGGGCGTGCCCGAGTCGGTGGGAAAGCGGGGGTCGGCGCTGGCGGCCGGGGTTTTGGGCGGGGCCACGGTCTTCACCGAGCCTTTGGGGCCGGGCTGGTTGCGGTCGGGCGAGGCCAGGCCCAGCTCTTCGAGCACGTACTCGGTGTAGTCGAAGGTCGGGTTGGTATAAATCATGGTGAGGTCGCTGGCTTTGTCGAGCACAATGTCCAGCTTTTTGGCCTTCACCATTTTCTCCACCGCCTCAAATATTTTGTCCTGCACCGGCTTGTTTAACTCGGCCCGCTTCTTGAAAAGCTGGCCTTCGTAGCCAAACTGCTTGGTTTGGTACGCCTTGATTTCCTGCTCCTTCTTGAGAATTTCGTCCTGGCGCTTTTTCTTCATGGGCTCGGTCAGCACCACTTCCTCGTTCTGGTAGTTGCGGTACAGCTTATCCAAGTCCTTTTTGAGGGCTTCGATTTCCTTTTGCCACGTGTCCGACAGCTTGTTGAGCTCGACCTGCGCCTGCGCATATTCGGGCATTTTGCCCATAATAAACTCAGTATCAATGTAGCCCAGCCGCTGGGCCTGCGCCGTGGGCGCGGCAGCCAGCAGTCCTAGTAAAGCAAATGCGGAGAAAAACCGTTTCATACCGTGAGTTAAGCTGGCTACTACCAAGTCCGTGCCAGACGAGACCTAACGCTGGCCGGGCCGCAATATTTCAGGAGCCAGCCGCCGCCAGCGCTCTTAAACTGAAATGGGCCAGCCAAACGTTCCCGCTGGCTGGCCCATCCTGGCTTAGCGAATCTGCTGGCCGATGATGAAGTGGAAGTGGTTGAAATCCTGCGCCGTGTTGGTGCCCGGAATCGGCGTTACCCGGTCGAAGGCCCGGCCGTAGTCGAAGCCCAAGAGGCCGAAGGCCGACATGAAGATGCGAGCCCCAAAACCCGCCGAGCGGTACAGCTTATAGGGGTTATACTCCTGGTACGAGTTCACGGCATTGCCGGCCTCGGCGTAGCTGAGCACGTACACCGTGGCAGCCGGATTGAGGCTGACGGGGTAGCGCATCTCCACCACGTACTTGTTGTAGGCCAAGCCGCCGCTCTGGTTTTGCTGGGCCGTGGGGATGGCGTAGGCCGCGTTGGGGTCGTCGTAGCCCCGCAGGCCGATGTACTCGGTGCCTACCAAGAACGAGCCGCCGCCGCCGTAGCCCAGGCCCGCGCCGCCCATCTTGAAGCGCTCGAACGGCCCCACGCTACGCCCGCCATACGAGCCAATGAAGCCGAAGTGGGCCCGCGTGTTCAGCACCAGCTTGCCCACGATGGGCGTAAACCAGGAGGCGTCGAACATCCATTTGTGCAGCTCAACCCACTGGTTCTCCGAAGGATGCGCGCCAGGAAAGATAGAGTACGGCGGCGTGGCCGATACCGACAGCGACAGCGACGAGCCGCGGCGGGTATAGGTCGGGTTGTCGATGCTGTTGCGGGCCAGGGTCGTGTTGATGGTCACGTTGTTGAACGTACCATTGGCCGCGATTACCGATAGGTAGGGATAGTCTTTGGTTTTGTACTGGCTGTACGAAATCGAGTTGCTGAGCGTGAAGTAGTCATCTGGCACGCGCAGCTGCCGGCCCAAGCCCACGGTTACCGTATTCACGGAGAGCGAGCCCGCGTTGCTTACATCGAATACACCGCCGTTGGCAATGCGCGATACGCTACGGTTCAGGCTCACGCTGAGCGAGTTTTGCCGGCGGCCGCCCAGCCACGGCTCCGTAAAGCTGAGCGAGTAAGCCTGGTACTGGAAGCCGTTGGCCTGCACGTTGAGGGCCAGGCGCTGGCCGTCGCCGCCCGGTACGGGCGTCCAGTTGCGCCAGTCGCCGGCTTTGCGCAGCGAGAAGTTGTTGAATACCAGGCCCACCGTGCCAATAAAGCCAGCGTAGCCACCCCAGCCGCCCGAGAGCGTAATCTGGTCGGAAGGCTTTTCGACCACCGTGTAGTTGATGTCCACGGTGCCGTCGTTCTGGTTGGGTACGGGGTTGATGCCGATTTTTTCGGGGTCAAAATAGCCGAGCGTAGCAATCTCGCGCTGCGAGCGAATGAGCAGCTCGCGGTTGAACTTGTCGCCGGGCAGCGTGCGCAGCGTGCGGCGCAGCACGTGGTCGCTGGTTTTGGTATTGCCCGTGATGTTGATGTCCTTCACCCGCGCCTGCACGCCCTCCGAAATGCGCATCTCGATGTCGATGGAATCGCCCTGCACCTTGGTTTCAACCGGGTCAATCTGGAAGAACAGGTAGCCGTCGTTCATGTAGAGCGAGGTTACGTCCTGCCCGGTAGGGTTATAGCTCAGGCGCTTATCCAGCGTTTCCTTGCTGTAGGGCGTACCTTTCTTGATGCCCAGCACCGACGAGAGCGTCTTGCTGTCGTAGAGGTAGTTGCCCGTCCAAGAGATGTTGCGGAAGTAGTATTTGGGGCCGGCATCTACCTTGATGGTGAGTGCCAGACCTTTGTCATCGCGCACCAGCGTGTCCGACACGATGCTGGCATCGCGGTAGCCTTCGTTGTTGTAGAAGTCCACCAGCTTCTTCTTGTCATCCTCGTACTCGGTGCGCTGAAACTTGCCGGGGGTCAGGAATTTGTAGGGTTTGCGGGCCTTGGTTTTCTTGAACTGCTTACGCAGCTTGCTGTCCTTAAATGCCTTATCGCCGATGAACGAAATGTCGTGAATGCGGACTTTGCTGCCCTTGTCCACGTCAATCTTGAGCGCTACGCTGTTTGACAAAGCCGAGTCGGCCACCTGCCGAATCACGACCTTGGTATCCAGAAAACCCTTATTAACGTAGAACTTACGCACCTGCGAGCGGGTGTTCGACAGCAAGGCGTCGGTTACTACCTTGCCGCGGATAAGTTTGATTTTTTTCTCCAGGTCTTCCGATTGCCCCTTGCTGATACCCGTGAAATTGAACTTCGACAAACGGGGCCGCTCGCGCACGCTGAAATCCAGGAATATCTTATCGCCCTCGGTGCGCGCGATGCTCACCGACACGTCGGCCAAAATACCCTGATTCCAGATTTTACGAATGGCCTTGCCGATTTCTTCGCCCGGAATGGAAATCTGGTCGCCAATGCGCAAACCCGATAAGCCAATCAGCGTATTAGGGTCAGTGGACTTAGCTCCACTCACCGTAATGCCGCCCAGCGTGTACTTGCGGGGTTCTTCGCCAGTGCCAGCACCAGGGCTTTGCTGAGCATGAGTAGGGAAAGCCACCAGCGCGGTAGCCAGCAGCAACAAGCCAAGCAGCTTGCTACGTAAGTAAGTGCGCATCAATAGAATAACTAAATCAGGATACGGTCAGTTGTTCACTGGTTTTGCCAAAGCGGCGCTCGCGCTGCTGGTAGGCCACCAGGGCATCGCGGAGGTGGCTGCGCCGAAAATCGGGCCACAGCACGGGGGTGATATATAGTTCGGTGTAAGCCAGTTGCCACAGCAAAAAGTTGCTGATACGCTGCTCGCCACTAGTGCGAACGAGCAGTTCGGGGTCGGGCATCCCGGCCGTGGCCAGGTAGCCCGTAATGGTGGCTTCCGTCACGGCCTCGGGCTGGAGGCGGCCAGCGGCCACGTCGGCGGCCAGGCGGCGGCTGGCCTGGGTCAGGTCCCAGCGGCCGCTGTAGCTCAGGGCCAGCACCAGCGTCATGCGGGTGCCGCCCTTAGTTAGCTCAATGGCTTCGGCCAACTCGCGCTGGCATTTATCGGGTAGCGTGGCCAAGTCGCCAATAGCTTGCAGGCGCACGCTGTTTTTGAGCAGAGTCGGGGTTTCGTTGCGAATGGTATGCACCAGCAGCTGCATCAGGGCCATTACTTCCAGTGCCGGGCGGTTCCAGTTTTCGGTCGAGAAAGCGTAGAGTGTCAAGTACTTAATTCCTAGCTCAGCTGCTTCCTCTACGGTGTCGCGCACCGCCGTAATGGCGCTTTGGTGCCCAAACACGCGCAGGCCCCCCCGCTGCTTGGCCCAGCGCCCGTTACCATCCATGATAACGGCGAGGTGGGCGGGAATATTAGAGAGGTCAATTTCGGACCGTTCGGCCATCGTTGCGGTTTGCGTATAAGAGGCCGCAAGTTACG
>JAKONR010000077.1 GCA_022701825.1 Hymenobacteraceae bacterium
GCTGGCGCAGGCCGCCGGCGTGGGCCGGCTCCTGATTGGGCACTTCTCGTCGCGCTACAAGCAGCTGGCCGCCCACCTGGCCGAAGCCCAGGCGGTATTCGCGAACACCGATTTGGCGATTGAAGGCTTGCTGGTGAGTGTAGGGTAAGCTTTAGCTTGCCAGCTCATTATTTGTCATTGCGAGCGCAACGAAGCAATCGCACCTGTCCAGCCGCGCCGTTCGGATGCGATTGCTTCGCTGCGCTCGCAATGACAAACGTTTTTTATGACCTCCTACGCCCACAAAAAACAGCAGCTTTACCTCGTGCTCAGCGGCATTTTTCTGGTGAATGCGCTGCTGGCCGAAATCATCGGTGTCAAGATTTTTTCGGTTGAGAAAACCTTTGGCCTCACGGGCAGCCTCTCGGCGGGCGTGCTGGTGTGGCCGGTCGTGTTCATCGGCACCGATGTTATCAACGAGTACTTCGGGCGCAAGGGCGTGTTGCGCATCACCTGGCTCACGGTGGGGCTGATTTTGTACGCTTTTCTCGTCATTCTGGGCACGACTAAGCTCGCCCCGGCGGCTTTTTGGCTCGACCTCAACAAGACCGACGCGCAGGGGCGGCCGTTCGATATTGAGTTTGCCTACCAAAGCATTTTCCGGCAGGGGCTGGGCATTATCGTGGGTTCGCTCGCGGCGTTTGTGATTGGGCAAGTGCTGGATGCCAGCGTGTTTCAGGCGTTTCGGCGCGTCACGGGCAGCCGCTTTATCTGGCTGCGGGCCACGGGCTCCACGCTCGTTTCGCAGCTCGTCGACAGCTTCGTGGTGCTCTACGTGGCGTTTCACGTGTTTGGCAACTGGCCGCTGGCGCAAGTACTCAGCGTAGCCACCTTCAACTACTGGTACAAATGCGCGGCAGCCGTGCTGCTCACGCCGCTGCTTTACCTGGCCCACTACCTCATCGACCGCTACCTGGGCCCGGCCGAAACGGCAGAGTTGCAAGCCGAAGCTTTTATCAATAAAAGCGTGTAGCTTGCCGCTTTTCTTTGCCGCCTGTCTATGCGCCTATTTTTTACCTGCTTTTTACTACTGGCCATGCTGCCGCCGGTGCGGGCGCAAATGCACAAGAACTTGATATTTAATGGTAAAGGCTGGCCCGGCACCTACGTGCTGCTGGCCGACCGGCAGCAGCCCCGCACGGGCAGCCTGCGCGTGTACGCCCGCGAGCTGGTGGTCTTTACCGACCAGGGCACCACGCTGCACTACAAGCCCGAGGAGGTGTACCGCGTGCAGATTGGGCGGGTGCGCTACACCACGGCCCAGGGCTTCAAAACCAAAACCGGCCTGTGGGCCACCCGGCAGTCGGGCCACTTGTTTGTGGAAGTGCTCGACAGCGGCCGGGTGTCGCTGCTGCGCTACACGCACTACGCGGGCGGCCACGACAACACCGCCACCCTCCCGCTCGCTACGTACCTGCTGCACGAGGCCGCCGCCGACTCGGTGGTGACGCTGCCCGTGAACTCGGCGGGCAAGGGTCGGCGCTTTCAGCAGGTGCTGCTCCCGTATTTTGCCGCGCGGCCCGACTTGCGCCAGTTGGTTGAATACGGGGCTATTACGATTGATAATTTGCCGACGCTGGTGCGGGCGCTCAATTCGGGGCAGCCCTTTCCATATTCTGCCGTTGAAGAGACGCGTAAATGAGCGCCCGGCAGCCGCCAAAAAGCCTTGCAAATAACCCCTAAAATTACCGTTACCCTTTTTTCATGTCCCGCATTCTTACCGGCATCCAGAGCACCGGCCGCCCGCATCTAGGCAACCTGCTCGGGGCCATTTTGCCCGCGATTGAGCTGTCGCGTAACTCGGCCAACGACTCGCTGTATTTCATCGCCGACCTGCACTCGCTCACCACCGTGCGCGACCCCGCGCTGCTGCGCGCCAACACCTACGCCGTGGCCGCCGCGTGGCTCGCCTGCGGCTTCGACACCGAGAAAAACCTGTTTTACCGGCAGTCCGACGTGCCGCAAGTCACCGAGCTGACGTGGTACCTGTCGTGCTTCACGCCCTACCCGATGCTGGCCAACGCGCACAGCTTCAAGGACAAATCGGATAGACTCTCGGATGTAAACGCTGGTCTCTTCACCTACCCCGTGCTGATGGCGGCCGACATCCTGCTCTACGACGCCGACCTCGTGCCCGTGGGCAAAGACCAGGTGCAGCACCTCGAAATAGCCCGCGACATCGCCCAGGCTTTTAATAACCGCTACGGCGACACGCTGGTGCTGCCGCGCCCCAAAGTAGACGAGCAAGTGATGCTGGTGCCCGGCCTCGACGGCCAGAAAATGAGCAAAAGCTACGGCAACATCATCGACATTTTCGTACCCGAAAAGGAGCTGCTCAAAACCGTACGCAGCATCATCTCGGACAGCACGCCGCTCGAAGCGCCCAAAAACCCGGCTACCGACGTGACGTTCAAGCTGTACTCACTGCTGGCCACGCCCGCCGAAACTGCCGACCTGCGCCAGCGCTACGAAGCCGGCGGCTACGGCTACGGCCACGCCAAAACGGCGCTCTATGAGCTTATTGTCCAGCGCTTTGCCGAAGAGCGCCGTTTGTTCAACTACTACCTGAATAACCTGCCCGAGCTCGACGCCCGCCTCGCCGAAGGTGCCCGCAAGGCCCAGGCCTACGGGGCCGGCGTGCTGGCCAAGGTGCGCGAAAAAGTCGGCTATGGCGCAGCGAAATAGCGCCTAAATAAGCGTGCCCTTGCGAGCACCGCGTAGCAACCGCACCAACGCGCCATTCGGGTGCGATTGCAGCGCGGCGCTTGCAAGGGCAGGCCTTTTGATTTTAAAACGGCTGCTCGTGCGAGAAGCTGAAACCGACTTTACTGCCGCGGCTCACCTGCTGGTTTTCAATCTTTTGCTTGACGGTAATTTTCTGAATATCGCTTATGGGTGGGGCGATGAGGTCGTTGTTGACGGCCGCAATCATGGCACTTTCCACGAACAGGCGCAGGGCGTCGGCGGTCACGGGGCTGTCGCTCATGTCGTGGTCGGGTAGCTCCAGCTGCTCCACGCCTTCGAGAAAATAATGGCTGTCGATATTGACGAGCAGGCGGCCCACGAGGTAGCCAGGGTCGTTGAGGCGCTGGTACTTGATGCTGTCGGCCATAAAATTGTAGGCCATGATGTGCCCAAAAAAGCGCCTCCGGAAGTCGTCCTGCACGTAGGGCGTGTTCATCGGCCCGAAGGTATCGGGGAAAGTGACGATGTTGGAGTGCATCACGAAGACCAGCAAATCGCCGGAAAAGCGGATGTGAAACTCCATGCCATTGACTGGATGGTACTCGATGCGCACGCTGGCATCGAGCGAGGTCGTGATGCGCTGCGTCAGTTCCAGGCACAGCTCCTGCGACACCTGCCGCAGCACATCGAACGCGGCCTGGGTGGCCCGGAAAATGGCCTGCTTGGCACTGGCTTTGCCGCTCAGGCCCTGGGCAATGAGGTCGAGGCGGTCAGTGGGCGCGGGTGCCTGCTGGTGGGCGGGGGCCTGGCGGGGCTTGCGGGCGGGCTTGCGCGGTGGGGCACCAGCGGCGGCTGAATCGGCAATGGAGGAGGCCATAAGCGAAGGAATGGGTGGTTATTGCTGTACGCAAACTGCCAACTGCGGAGTTTTCCGGCCCGGCCGATTCAGGCAGTCAGAAGCGTGGCTCCTCTGAGGATTTTCCGCCTTCCGCGCCCGGCCCAGCCGTAGTTTTACCGGGTATGACAACCTTTGCCCTGCGGGTGGCCCAGCCCACCGATGCGCCGGCCCTGGCCGCGCTAGCCAACCAGTACACGCACCAGCACCTTGACGAGGCCGGCCGGCGGGGCGGGTTTTTGACGGGCTCTTTTGCGGAGCCGGCCGTGCGGGCCATGCTGGCCTCGGTGCCGGGCCAGGTAGCCTACTGCGGCTCCGATTTGGCGGGCTTCATCATCAACTCGCGGCTGGAGCTACCGCAGTATGGGCCACTGGTGCAAGAAATTATGCGCCAACTGCCCACTTTGCGGTATCGGCAGAGGCCGCTGGCCGGGTACCACTGGTTTTTCTACGGGCCGGTTTTGGTGAGTGCCCCGCACCGGGGCCAGGGCCTGCTGCGGCAGCTGTTTGAGGCCAACCGGCGCACGCTGGCGGGGCGCTTCGACCTGGGCATCGCGTTTATCGCCGCCGAGAATGAGCACTCGCTTCGGGTGCACACCCAGGCGCTGGGCCTGACGGTGGCGGGCGAAGTGCGCGCGGAAGGCCGGAATTGGGCTATTCTGGTATTCCCGGTTTCGTAGCGCCGGGCCAGAAAAAGTAAGTACAGGTGCGCACCAACCCCACGCTGGGCGTGGGCTCGCGCACCAACCCCAGTTCGTTTCTCACCGCCATCAGCGGGCAGTACGAGTTTCGGCCGGCCTTTGCCAACATCGTGGTGAGCGGGGCTTACCGACAGTTTCGGCTGGGCTCCGACGGCCATTTGTTTGCCGACCTCGACGGCAAGCGCCTGCGCAACGACGAGTACGGCGGCTACGGCCAGGTAGCCAAAACCCTGCTCCAAGACCACCCGAAGCTGACTGTAGCCGCCCGCCTCGATGGCAGCCAGAACTTCAAGGCCGTGTACTCGGTGGGCGCGCAGCAGCAGCACAATTTTCGGGTGAGCTACCGCCAGTACAACGACTTTCTCGGCTCGGTGCGCCTGCTCGGCAACCGCGACGGCTCGCGGCCCACAGTGGCCCAAATCGGGGCCGAGGCACGCAAGCCCCAGCCCTTGTAGGACCGTGCCGGCGACATCCGCGTGCTGCAAGTGCTGACGCTGGACGTGAAGTAAGCCAGTGGGCTTAAAGGCCAAAAGCCCCGTTTCCAGGTCGGAAACGGGGCTTTTGCTTTGCAGAGAAGGAGGGATTCGAACCCCCGGACCTGTTACAGTCAGCGGTTTTCAAGACCGCCGCAATCGACCACTCTGCCACTTCTCTAAAAATGAACTGACAACAAAGAAAAGCTGGTGAAGCGTGGAAGCTACTTCACCAACTCACTTTGTTATCAATTCGCAGAGAGGGGGGGATTCGAACCCCCGATACCCTTGCAGGTATAACGGATTTCGAATCCGTCGCATTCGACCACTCT
>JAKONR010000098.1 GCA_022701825.1 Hymenobacteraceae bacterium
ATGCTGCGGGCGGCCTGCTCGGCGCTCATCGTGAAGCCCGGCATGGCGTCGGCAATGCTAAACCAAGCGTATTCTTTTTTATGTTGGCCCTTTATTTCGGCGTGGCCGGTGCTGCCGGTGCGCAGCAAGCCGGGGCACACCGTCGTGACGTAGATGCCGTGCTGATTGAGCTCGGCCCGGAAGCCTTCCGACAAGCCCACCAGCGCAAACTTGCTGGCGCTGTAGGCCGTGAGGTGCGGAATGGCCACCTTGCCGCCCAGCGACGAGATGTTGACGATGCGCCCCTCGCCGCGCTGCTTCATGCCCGGCAGCACGGCCTGCATGGCGTGGAAGGGCGCCCAGAAATGCGTGTTCATCGAGTCTTCGAAGTCGCGGGCATCCATGTTTTCGAGCGGCCCGCCCAGGATGATGCCCGCGTTGTTGATGAGCACGTCGATGCCGCCCAGGCGGCTTTCGACCTCCGCCACCAGCGAGCGCACCTCGTCGCCGTTGGTGAGGTCGCGGGGCAAGGCCAGCACATCGCGCTCGGCCGCGCCGCAGTCGAGCAGGTCCTGGCGGGCGCGGGCCAGCTCCTGCTCATCGCGCGCGCAAATGGCCACCCGCGCACCCTCGATGGCCGCCTGGCGGGCCAGCACCAGGCCCAGCCCCCGCGAGCCGCCCGTAATGAGCACCGTGCGCCCGGCCAGCTCATACGAGCCCCGGCGATTGCGCCAGACGGTAGTTGCCAAAGCGGCCAGGCCGAAGCCGGCGGCCCACAGCCAGGAAGAAGTACGGGAAGTAGGTTTCATGCTACGCTGTATGCGATTTGGGCCCGAAAGGTTGCGCGGGCGGCGTGTAAAATACAGCCCGGTTTAGGCGGCTGGCCCATCTTTGCGGGCGGGCACGTAGCGCCCGCTGCTCACTTGACTACTGTTCTCCTCATCGTTCTTATTTTGCTGGGCTGGGTGCTGGGGTCAGCGGGACTGTGGTTTTTGGTAGGCGTACTGCACGAGGGCAGCCACGCGCTGGCGGCGCTGCTGCTGCAGCCCGGCCCCGTGGTAGTGCATCTGGGTACCTACGGGCGGCCCACCGGCAACTGGCAGTTTGGGCTGGGCCGCCTGCGGGTGCACCTGGCCTACACCAGCATCTGGTGGCGCGGCGGCTACTGCCAGGCCCCGGCCATGGCTGGGGCGGGGCGGGGGGCGGAGGCCCTGTTTGTGCTGGCCGGCCCGCTGCTGCCCATGCTGCTAACGGGGCTGGTGGCATGGCTCGTAAGCAGCCAAAAGCCGGCTTTTGAGGCCCCGGCCTACGTGCCCTGGCTCGTGGGCCGCACGGTAGCCCTGGCTGCCCTGGCGCTGGCCACGATAAGCGCGGTATTCAACCTGCTGCCCCGGCGCAAACCCATCGTACTGGCCGATGGCCGCCACCTGTTCAACGATGGCCAGCAGCTGCTCAACAACTGGCGGCGGCCCCGCTTAAACGCCGCCCTCGCCGCCCAGATGCAGCAGGCCGAAGCGCACCGGCTGGCGGGCGCATATGCCGAAAGCGCCGCGCTCTACCTGGCTATTCTGCCGCGCCCCCCCCGGCCCACGCGGGCGCTGCTCGGCCAGGCTACCCATGTTCTGTTTATGGCGGGCCGCTACGCCGAAGCGCTGGTGCTGAGCACCCGGCAGCAGCAAGAGTTTGCGGCCGAAACCACGGATGACGACCGCTTTACGCGGGGGCTCCTGCTTTCGCGCACGGGCCAGCACGCGGCGGCGCTGGCAGTCTACACGGCCCTGCTCGAGCAGCCCCAGCCCTACCCGCTGGCCTACCTCAACCGGGGCTATACCCACAACCTGCTGGGCCACTACGCGCTGGCGCTGGCCGACTTCGACCTGGCCCTCGCCCACGACGCCGAGCCCGCCTACACCTACGCCAACCGGGGCCTGGCGCTGCTCGGGCTGGGCCAGGAGGCGGCCGGGCTGGCCGACATTCAGCGCAGCCTGGCCCTCGACCCCGCCAACGCCTACGGCCACCGCAACCTGGGCATTTACCACCTCGGCCGGGGCGAGCCTGCGGCGGCCCTGCGCTGCCTGGAGCACGCCTGGCAGCTCGACCCGCACACGCACGAGCTGGACGCCTACCTGCAACAAGCCCACCAGCACCTAGCGCCGGGCGCTGGCACTGGTGGGCCTAATCAGTAGCTGGCCGCCTACGCGCCCAGCTTTTCCTTGAAATACGCCAGCGTGAGCGCCCAGGCTTCGGCGGCGGCCTCCGGGTTGTAGCTGGGGCGCTCGTCGCAGTTGAAGCCGTGGTCGGCGTAGGAGATGACGGCGTTGATATAGGGCTTGCCGGCCGCGTCTACGGCATCGGTTACCTGCTTGATGTGGGCCGGGCTGATGTGCTGGTCGAGGCCGCCCCAGAAGAAGAGGTGCGGCGCGTGCAGGTCCTTAGCCAGATGGGCAATGGTGTGGGTACCGCCGCCGTAGTACGACACGGCCGCCGCCAGCGGCAGCACGGCATTGGCCCGAAACGCGACCTGCCCGCCCAAACAAAAGCCGATGCCGCCGATTTTGTCTTTCTGCACGTCGGGCTGGCTTTGCAGCCAGTCGTAGGCCGCCCGGATGTCATGGTCCAGGCCCTCGGGCGTGAGGGCCCCGTAGTGCGGCATGGCCTGGGTGGCAAACTCGCTGTACGGAATTTCGAGGCCCGGCGCGGCCGTACGGTGAAACAACTCGGGCGCGATGACCACGTAGCCGGCGGCGGCCACGCGGTCGGCCACGCGGCGAATGTGGCCATTCACGCCAAAGGCTTCCTGAAACAGGATGATGCCAGGCGCGGGGCCGCTGGCCTGCGGGCGGGCCACGTAGGCGTGCAGTTGGGTGCCATCGGCGGCCGTGAGGACGAGGGAATTGGGGGTGCTCATAAGGAGAAGAATACGGGAGGAGTCGCAGCCAGCAACCGGGCAGCCGGGCGGTTGTTTGGGCGGGCGGCCGGGCATCGGCCCGGTCGCTGCTGCTGCGCGGATTACGTGGCGCATCTAACCAGCTTGCGTTTATTTAAAAAGGTTCCATTTAACTACGAGGACAGCTATTGCTCACTAACCAATTGTATTACAATTTATTGTAGATAGTAAACACTACCTCGGAACCCCAAAAGCAGGCTTTTTGGTCCGCGCAGCATTCGCATCTATTTTGAATTCTTCTAAACAGCGCGCAACTTTGCGGCTGTATTGAACGATTCTAAATAGCGAATGCGCCCACTCGTACTCCCGCTGCTGCTTTCGGGCAGCTTGCTGCCCGCCTTGGTTTCTGCCCAGACTACCGCTCCTACCCCACCGCCGCCCGGCGGCCAGCGCGGGCACCACGGCCGCACGGGCACTATTTTGGGCCGCGTGGCGCTGGCCGATGGCCAGTCGCCCGACCACGTGGCGGTGCTGGTGAAGGGCACGACCCACGGCACCACGCCCGACGCCAACGGCAACTTTAGCCTGGAAGCGCCCACTGGCTGGCAGGTAGTCACGGTATCGGGCCTGGGCTACGCTACCCAGGAAACCACCGTGGAAGTGCGCAACGGCCAAACCGTAACCATGCCCGCCCTCACGCTGGTGCGCGGCCACCGCCAGCTCGACGAGGTGACCGTGACGGGCACCAAAACCCTGAACCAGCGCCCCACCGCCGTGGGCAAAATGCCGGTGGCCCCGCTCGATTTGCCGCAGTCGGCCCTCACCGTGGAGCGTCAGGTGCTGGAGCAGCAGCAGGTGCTGCGCCTCAGCGACGCGGTGGCCAACACGCCGGGCCTCTACGTGATGGGCAGCACCGGCGGCACCCAGGAGGAGCTGGCCAGCCGGGGCTTTGCCTACACCAGCAACAACACGTTTAAGAACGGGGTGCGCTACAACAATGGCATCTTCCCCGAAACCAGCTCGCTGGAAAAGCTGGAAGTGCTGAAGGGCAGCGCGGCCATTCTCTACGGCAACGTGGCGGCGGGCGGCGTGCTCAACCTCGTCACCAAAAAGCCGCGCTTCGAGCGCGGCGGCTCGGTGGGGCTGCGCGTGGGCAGCTTCGGCTTCGTGAAGCCGACGTTTGACGTGTACGGCGCGGTGGGCCAGAGCGAGAAGGTGGCCTTCCGGCTGAATGGCACCTACGAGCGCGGCGACAGCTACCGCGACGAGGTGAAGGGCAACCGCGTGTACGTCAACCCCTCGCTGCTTTTCCAGCTCACGCCCAAAACGAGCCTGGTGCTGGAAGGCGACTACCTGCGCGACCGCCGCACGCCCGACTTCGGCATCGGGGCCATCAACTACCAGATTCAGGACTCGCGCAGCCGCTTCCTCAACGTGCCCGGCGCGCTCAATTCGACCAACCAGACCAGCGCCACGGCCACCCTCACCAGCCGTATTAATGACACGTGGAGCATCCGGGCCATCGGCGGCTTTCAGCGCTACGACAATGAGCTGAAGAGCGGCGCCCGCCCCACCAACATCGTGGGCACGCCCGGCGCCACCTACGGCAACTGGACGCGCACCTTGCAGCGCACCGCAACCAGCCAGAACTACTTCCTGGCCGAAATCGACCTCACCGGGCAGTTTCGCACCGGCGCCATCGGGCACACGCTGCTGGTGGGCGCCGATGCCGACCAGTACCAGGGCAGCACGCTGGCTTATACCAACCCCGCCTCGCCCACCAATGACAAGGTGGCCATATCGGCTTACGACGCCATCAACGTGCTCGACCGCAGCCGCGTGCTCGCCCAGCCGGCCCTGCGCCTGAACGGCTTCGACGACCTCGTTTTTGCCAGCATTACCAAGGATAACACCCGCCGGGCCGGCTTTTATGCCCAGGACCTGGTAAGCCTCGGCGAGAAGGTGAAAGTGCTGGCCGGCCTGCGCTGGAGCTACCAGGAAACGCCCAGCGACGTGTACACCTACTCGACCGTGGCCAGCCGGGCCGCCGGCACGGCAGGGCGCTACGTCGAAAACCGCCGCTACGACAACGCCTTTTCGCCGCGCCTGGGCGTGGTGTACCAGCCCATTAAAACGTCGGCGGTGTTTGCCTCTTATTCCAATTCGTTTTCGCCCAACTCGGGCATCGACGCCACCGGCGCGGCGCTGCCGCCCTCGCTCATCGACCAGTACGAGGTGGGTATCAAGAATGACTTGTTTAAGGGCGCGCTGTCGGCCAACGTCACGCTGTACCGCATCGTGAACAGCAACCAGACCCAGACCATCCTGCCCACCGCGCCCAACTACAACCCCACCTACCCCAGCGCCCAGGAAATGGCCGGCCAAGTTACCAGCAAAGGCCTTGAGGTTGATGTGCAAACCAAGCCCTACCTGGGCTGGTCGGTGCTGGCGGGCTACAGCTACAACAACACCGCCTACACCGGCAGCAACCTCTACGCCGAGGGCAGCCGCCTGCGCTACGCCCCCGCCCACACCGCCAACGCCAGCGTGTTCTATAATTTCAGCTCGCTCACCGAAAATGGCTTGCTGCGCGGCCTCTCGCTAGGCACCACTGGCTACTACGTGGGCGACCGCCTGGCCGGCCGCAACAACCGCCTGCTCAACCCCGCCACCGGCCTGCCCTGGACCACCGCCACCCCCGAGCCGTTCCAGCTCATCGCCCTGCCCAACTACTTCCAGCTCGATGCCAACATCGGCTACAGCTACCAGCGCTTCACGGTGCGCGCCAAGGTGGCCAACCTGTTCGGCAAGCTCAGCTACAACGTGCACGACGACAACAGCGTGAATCCCATCGCGCCGCGCAACTACGCCGCCACGCTCAGCTTCCGGCTGTAAGGCAGCTGCGCGGACTTCGTAGTCCGCTGGCAGCGGAGCAAAAAGACGTCTTTCGCCACTACCTTTTCCCTTTTCGTCTTCAGCAAATAACCCACCGGCCCGGCCGGTGGGTTATTTGCTGAAATATCCTCCGCACGTTATGAAGATTTTTTTTCGCCGCATTCACCTCTACCTCGGGCTGGTTTCGGGGCTGTTTCTGGTCGTGGTGTGCCTCACGGGCACTATTTTGGTTTTTGAGGAAGAGCTAACCCGCGCCCTGAACCCCGAGCGCTACACGGTGGCGGCCGCCGCCACGCCGCGCCTGTCGCTAGCCCAGCTCACCGAGGCCGTGCGCGCCGCCCGCCCCAAGGCCAAAATCAACGGTTTCAAAGTTTACGCCGACCCCACCCGCACCGTCGAAATAGCGCTGGCCGGCGGCCCGCCGGGCGGCGCAGTCCAACGCGGCCCGCGCGCTGACGAAAGCCGCAAAGGCCCGCGCGAGCAGCGCGGCGAAAGCGGGCGCACCGGCAACGGCCCAATGGCCGGCGGCCCCGGCGCCAAAGGTGGCAAGGGTGGCAAAGCCGAGCGCGGCCCTACGCTCTTCCTGAACCCCTACACGGGCGCCATTTTGGGCGAGTACGACGCGCACAAGTCCGGCTTTCACTTTATTGAGGAGATACACCGGGGGCTCGTGGCCGGGCGCGTGGGCAAGCTCATCATGGGCATCAATTCCATCATTTTCCTCTTCATCCTGGGCACGGGCATCGTGCTGTGGTGGCCGGCCGCGCGGCAGGCGTTTTCGCAGCGCCTCACCATCAAGTGGGGCAGCAACTGGAAGCGGCTCAACCACGATTTTCACCTCGTACTGGGCTTTTACGCCTCGGTGTTTCTGTTCATCATGGCGGCCACGGGCGTGGGCATGTCGTTCGATTGGGTGGGCAAAACCATCAATACCATCACCCACTCGCCCCAGCAACGGCCCGAGCCACCCACCTCGGCGGCCGTCGCGCCCGGCACGGCGGCTTTTGGGGCCGATGCCGCGCTGGCCCTGGCCCGCCGCCAAGCGCCCAACGCCGAAAGCTACGCCGTGCAGCTACCCAAAGAGCCGGCCGGCAGCATCCAGGTCAGCATTTTGCGCCCCAGCGCCCTCACCGAGCGCGCCACCGACGACGTGTACCTCGACCAGTACAGCGGCCAGGTATTGCGCCAGCAGGCCTACGCCCAAAAGCCGGTGGGGCAGCGCATTCGCGGCCTGTTTAAGCCCGTGCACACGGGCGCCATTTTTGGCTGGCCGACCAAAATCCTGGCCTTGATTTTCGTGCTTTTGGGCGCCACGTTCCCCATCACCGGCACCATCATGTGGCTGAACCGCACGCGCAAAACCAAGAAGAAAACTCAGCCGCGCGTAGCCTCGGTAGCGTAAGCTAAAGCTTACGCTACGAAGATTTTATAGCAAAAAAGCCGCCTTTTGTGCTGAGCACAAAAGGCGGCTTTTTTGCGTATTTCGGGGCCTTCGCTTGCCCAGTACCCGCCCGCAAGCTGAAGCTTACGCTATACGCTCGCCCGCCACGTATCCCAGCCCAGCTTGAGGATAAAGCCGCTGACCACCACCAAGAACAGCACCCGCACGAAGCCCGTGCCGCGCCGCAGCGCCAGCCGCGCGCCCAGCGCCGAGCCCAGCATGTTGCACGCCGCCATGGGCAGGGCGATGGGGTAGCGCACCTGCCCCGTCGAAACGAAATACGCCAGCCCGGCCACGTTGGTCGCCACGTTCACGACCTTGGCCGAGGCCGAGGCGGATAGAAAATCGTAGCCGAACAGCCCCACGAACGCGAACAGCAGCAGGCTGCCCGTGCCCGGCCCAAAAAAGCCGTCGTAGAAGCCCAGCGCTGCCCCGAGGGCCGCGCCCGTCAGCAGCTCGCGGCGGCCGTGCAGGCGCGGCGCGTGCAGGCTGCCAAAGTCCTTGCGCCAGAAGGTGTAGGCGGCCATCAGCACCAGCAGCAGTAGCACCAGCGGGCGCACCAGGTTTTTGTCGAGGCCGCTCACGGCCCGCGCCCCCAGCAGCGCAAAGCAGCCCGCCACTACCGCCGCCACGGCCACCGTGCGCCAGCGCATGGGCACCGCCCCCGTGCCGCTGAGGTAGCGCTGCAGCGAGGCGGCCGTGCCCGCCAGGCTGGCCACCTTGCCGGTGCCGAGCACCGTGGGCACCGGCACTTCGGGCAGCAGCAGCAGCAGTGCGGGCAGCTGAATAAGGCCGCCGCCGCCCACCATGCCATCAATCAGGCCGGCCAAAAAAGCGAAGAAACACAGCAGCGGTAAGACAAATTCGGGGGCCATAAGCGGCAAAAATACGGCGCGCTACCGGCGTGGCCCCGCCACTGCCACCCGCACTCAGCCACGGGCCGCGTCGGCGAGTGCCCACCGGCATTCACGGCGCCATCAATAAAAAACGCCCGCGAAACTTGGCTTCGCGGGCGTTTCCTGGCACTATTATTTTGTTTAGAACGGCGGCTCCTCGCCAAAGCTATTGCTCTTGGGGAACGAGGTAGTCGGCTCGTTCATGCGCGAGCCCAGCCGGATGGTCTGCGGCTGGCCAAAGCCGCCCGCGTCGCCGCCGGCCGGGCCTTCGCTGTCGAAGCTGCTGCCCGGCAGCGCGCCCGGCGAATAGCCCCCGCCGCCGAAGCCGCCCGCGTCGCCGCCGCCATCGAAGCCGTCGAGGTCGGCAAACTTGGTGAAGCGGCCGATGAACTTGAGTTGCACCGTTTCCAAAGAGCCGTTGCGGTGCTTGGCAATGATAACCTCGCCCATGCCCTGGGTCGGGTTGCCCATTTCGTCTTCGGTTATCTTGTAATACTCAGGGCGGTACAGGAAGATAACCATGTCGGCGTCCTGCTCGATGGAGCCCGATTCGCGCAGGTCACTCAGTTGCGGCTTCTTATCGCCGCCCCGCGTCTCCACCGAGCGCGAGAGCTGCGAAAGGGCGATAACCGGAATGTTCAGCTCTTTGGCGATGCCCTTGAGCGCCCGCGAGATGCTGGCGATTTCCTGCTCGCGGTTGCCGTTTTTGCCGCCCTCGTTGCCGCTCATCAGCTGCAAGTAGTCGATGATAATGAGCTGAATATCGTGCTGCGACTTGAGGCGCCGGCACTTGGCCCGCAGCTCGCGGATGCTGAGCGCGGGCGTGTCGTCGATAAAAATCGGGGCCGACGAGAGTGCCGAAATCTTGCTGTTGAGCTGCGCCCACTCGTAGTCGGCCAGGTTGCCCTTCTTGATTTTCTCCGAGTCCAGCTCCGCCTCAGCCGAAATCAGACGATTGACGAGCTGCAACGACGACATTTCGAGCGAGAAAATGGCCACCGGCTTCTTGAAATCGACCGCCGCGTTGCGCATGGCCGACACCACAAACGCCGTGTTGTGGGTTACGGTGCAGTCGGCCAGCAAGAAGAGGTGGTTGCCATCAATCTCGAAGCCGTAGTAGTCGTCTTCCTTGTCAAACTCCACCGAGATGCCCGTCATCCGCCAATCGACTTTCGCAGCCCATGGCAGCGCCTTTTTGCAGGCCACGCGCACCGGCACGCGCTCGATGTCGCCGTAAATCCGCACGCGGTACACCTCGCTTTCGTAGCCGATTTTGGCAATGGCACCGCGCTTGGCTTTCAGCGATGTGCGGAAGCCCAGCGAATCGGCCAGAAACTTAATTTGCCGGGCCAGCTCCAGGTGTTGAAGGGTTATCTCGTAGCCGTTGCTCACTGGGTCGAGGTGCCCGTCCGAGTCGATGAGGCCGGCCAGCAGGCGCAGGCGGTTCGCGTTCGAATTGACGAGGTAGTGCTGCGGAATGTACTTGTTATTCAGTACCCCCAACTGCCGCAGCTCATCCTGCACCGAATACTGCGCCAGGCTACCGCCCTGCCGACCCCGCGTAATGCCGTAGCTATTGCAGCGGTCGGTCACTACGCCGGTGGTTACCTGCATCCCCAGCTCGCTGGCGTATTCGTGCAGGTAATCAACGATTTCATCATCTTGCCCGGTGATGCGGCAGTTGCCCGACGCGCCATCGCCCAGCCACACGCCCAGAAAGTACGGGTCGAGCGGCAGCGCTTTTTCTGCAAACTCCACGGCCACTTTGTAGCCTTTGTAGTTCGAGCGAAACTTCGGGCTTTTCTGGAGCCACTCGCGCACTTCGATGTTGAGTACGTCGCCGTGGCGGTGCGGACCTTCATTGCGCGAGCGCTTGAGCGACAGGATGTGGCTTTCGTTCACGCGGTAGTCGTCGCCCTTGTTCTGGCGCACCCAGTACATGTTTTCGCGGCCCCGCGCCAAACTCAGCACGCGGCGCGGCGTCGAGTCGTCGCCCATCAGCAGGTCGCCTTCGCGCACGTCTTCCACGTTGCGCAGCGTGCCGTCAAACATGACTATCCGCGTGCCTTTTGCTACGCACTTGCCCATGCCCGGCCGCGCCGCAATAATCACCAGGTCAGATGGTTGCCAGCCACTCGTGACGCGGTCGAGCGCCGAAAAGCCGGTGGGCACGCCGGTGAGGCCGTCCTTCTGGTGCTTCTTTTCTTCGAGCTCCTTGATGGCCTTCACCATCAAGTCCTGCATCGAATCGACACCCTTGCGCATGTTGTCCTCCGACACCTGGAAGATGTTTTTCTCGGTAGAGTCGAGCAGCTCAAATACGTCGGTGGTTTCCTCGTAGGCGTCGCGCAGCACGTCGGTAGCCATGCGGATGAGCTCGCGCTTGATGGCCGCTTCCAGAATGACGCGGGCGTGCGCCTCGATGTTGGCCGCCGAGTTGATGTGCATGGTGAGGCCGGCCACGTAGCCTACGCCGCCGGCGGCTTCGAGCTCTCCCATCTCGCGCAGCTCCTGCACCACCGTGAGCTGGTCGATGGGCTCCGACTTATCAAACAAGTTACTGATGGCCTTGTAGATGCGCTGATGGCCATCCTTATAGAAGCTTACCGGCTTCAGGATGTCGACTACCGTGGTCAGGGCGTCTTTTTCGAGCATGAGCGCGCCGAGCACGGCGGCTTCCATTTCGAGGCGCTGCGGGGGCAGCTTGCCGGTGGGCGACATGGGCACGGGCACGCGGGTGCCGCGCACGCCCTGGAAAGCGGCGGCGGCGCGGGCCGCAGATTGCTTGAGGCGGTCGTCCATACGGTCAGACATAAGTAGTAGTGGGAAGGCGAATCAGAAGGAGGATAACAGCACGGCGGCCGGCTGCGAGTAACCCGGGGCGGCCGATTTCAATTCCGCCCGGCCGGTTTTAAGGGCCAGGCGCAGCACCCCGGCGCGAGCGCCGGAACTAACAAAGCTAACCTATTTGGAAAAAGCTTACAACGCCGGGGCTGGCCTGCACCTGCCCAATCGCCGCAACCCACAGCAGCAACTACTTCACTGCCAAGCCGGGAAAAATAAAGCTGGATTTTGCAGATTTTTGGGCTTACCTTCTACGGCCCGGCTCCGCGCCCAAGCCGGCGGTGAGCCGTACTTTCGCCCCCCGCAAATAGCCCTTCTCCCCTGCTTTGGAAAGTATTCACCTGATTGCCGTTGGCGGCAGCATCATGCACAATCTGGCGCTGGCCCTGCACCAGCGCGGCGCCCACATCACGGGCTCCGACGACGAAATTTTTGAGCCTGCCCGCTCGCGCCTCGCCAGGGCCGGTATTTTGCCCGCCACCGAAGGCTGGAACGCCGAAAATATTCACGCTGGCCTGTCGGCCGTTATCGTGGGGATGCACGCCCGGCCCGACAACCCCGAGCTGGTGCGGGCCCAGGCGCTGGGCTTGAAAATCTACTCGTTTCCGGAGTATATCTACGAGGCCAGCAAAGACAAGCAGCGCGTGGTTATCGGCGGCTCGCACGGCAAAACGAGTATTACCGCGCTCATTCTGCACGTGTTACGGTTCCACGGGCGGCAGTTCGACTACGCCGTGGGGGCGCAGCTGGCGGGCTTCGACCTGATGGTGCAGCTCACCGACGACGCGCCGATTATCATCATCGAGGGCGATGAGTACCTGTCGTCGCCGGTGGATAGGCGGCCCAAGTTTCACCTTTACCAGCACCACATCGGCGTGATTTCGGGCATCAGCTGGGACCACATCAACGTCTTTCCGACCGAGGAAATTTACCGCGAGCAGTTCGAGATTTTTGCCCGCCAAACGCCCAAGGCCGGCACGCTCATCTACGACCGCGACGACGAGCAAACCCAGCTCGTGGCCGTGCATACCAGCCCCGACGTCACCTACGTGGGCTACGGCCCGCACGAGCACGTGATTCGGGGCGGCCAGACGTTTTTGATTACCAAGCGCGACGAGGAAGTGCCCATCCAGGTGTTTGGCGAGCACAACCTGCGCAACATCTCGGCGGCCAAGGAAGTATGCAAGCAGCTGGGCATCAAGGGTAAGGATTTTTACCAGGCCATTGCCAGCTTTAAGGGCGCGGCGCGGCGGCTCGAGCTGGTGCAGGCCGGCGCTACCTCCGTGGTGTACAAAGACTTTGCCCACGCGCCCAGCAAGCTCAAGGCCACGGCGGCGGCCCTGAAACGCCAGTTTCCCGAGCGGCGCTTGGTGGCCTGCCTGGAGCTGCACACCTTCAGCTCGCTCAACCCGGCTTTTTTGCCGCAGTACGCGCACTGCTTCGACGCGCCCGATGTGGCGGTGGTGTATTTCAACCCCCACGTGCTGGCGCACAAGCGCTTGCCGCCGCTGGCACCCGAGGCTGTGCAGCAAGCCTTCCAGCGGCCCGACCTGAAAGTGTTCACCGACTCGGCCGCGCTGGCCGAGTTTCTGCACGCGCAGCAGTGGGCCAGCACCAACCTGCTGCTGATGACGAGTGGCACGTTCGACGGGCTCGATTTGGGGGCGCTAGCCAGTGAGGTAGTGAAATAAATTCGGCCTTATGCGCTACCTCATTTCGCCCTGCACCGTGTACACGGGCACTGCCACCCTGCCCCACCACGCGGTGGTAGTCAACGGCGACCGCATCGAGGCGCTACTGCCCGCCGTGGCCGCCCCGCACGGCCTGCCCCGTCGCGACGGGCGCGGCCTCAGCCTGTGCCCCGGCTTTGTGGACGTGCAGCTGTATGGCGGCGGGGGCGTGCTGTTTTCGGTCGAGCCCACGGCAGCGGTGTTAACGAAGCTGGGCGCGTACCTGCGGCGCCACGGCACCACCAGCTTCGTGCCCACCATGCCCACCAACGCGCCCGCCCTGATGACGGCCGCCGCGCAGGCCGTGCGCGCGGCCCAGGCCACCGTGCCCGGCCTGCTGGGGCTGCATCTGGAAGGCCCCTACATCAACCCTGGCAAAAAAGGCGCCCACCAAGCCGAGTTTATTCAAGCCCCGACCAGCGAAATAGTTGATGCGCTACTGCGCGAAACCCAGGATGTGCTGCGTATTATGACCCTGGCCCCCGAATGCATAGCGCCGGAGCTGGCGCTGCGGCTGCGGCGGGCGGGCGTGGTGCTGTCGGCCGGCCACTCGCTGGCCACGTATGCGCAGGCCACGGCCGCCTTCAACGGCAGCTACCTGGCGGCTACGCACTTATTCAATGCCATGTCGGGCTTTGAAAGCCGGGCACCCGGCCTGGTGGGCGCCGTGTACGACCATCCTGCGGCCATGGCCAGCATCATTGCCGACGGTGTGCACTGCGACTACGCGGCCCTGCGCGTCAGCCACAAACTGATGGGCGAGCGGCTTTTTCTCATCACCGACGCCGTGGATGGCAGCACTCAGGGCGCCTACCGCTTTCACCGTGAGGGCGACTACTTTGTGAACGAGCAGGGTACGCTGGCCGGCTCGGCCCTCACCATGCCGCAGGCCGTGGCCAACTGCGTGCGCCACGCCGGCCTGCCGCTAGAGGAGGCGCTGCGCATGGCTACCCTCTACCCCGCCCGCCTGCTGGGGCTGGATGGCGAAATCGGGCAAATAAGCGTCGGCGCACGAGCCGACTTGTGCTTGCTCGACCATGATTGCAACGTGCTCGCCACCGCGCAGGGCGGCGACTGGCAGGAGAACTAAGAGCTGCGCCTGTCCTTGCGAGCGCAACTCTTAACTCTTAACTCTTAACTCTTTTCTTCCCGCTGTCATTAGCCAGCAGCAAGGCCAAGGCGGTGAGGGAGAGGCGCAAGAGCCACTTGGTCGAAGTTTTCATTGGCGGGCAAATAGCGTATTATTATCCAGCACCTGAAAGGTGCAGGTACTGCCAGCTTCTACGTTGTCGCCGCAGGTCGAGCCCACGATGCGGTCGCCCTCAAAGTCGAAGACGCAAGTGGGGCAGCCGGTGCCCGTGAGCACGTAGCGCTCGGCATCGGGCGTGAGGTAAAGCGCACCGCTGCCACTGTCGCGCAGCGGCAGGGCCATGGCCCGGAAGTGGCCGTCCCTCAGGCCCATACCGATGAGGTAGTACGTCGTGCGCTCTTTGGGCGCGCTGGGCGCGGGGCGCACCAATATCTTATCAATCACGGTACCGTCGCCAAACTGCCGGATGAAGGCGGCGGCCACCACCGACTCGGCCGTTTTGAAAACCGGCAGGCCAGCCTCACGGGTTTGGGCTATCTGCTTGCTTACCAACGAGCTGCGGCGAGCGGCGGCCTCGTCGGTCATGCGCTGGGCTTCGCGAGTGGGGTCGCTGCTTTCGCGGGTGCGGGTGGCTTCACACGAGGTTAATAGCAGCAGCCCAGCCAGCAGACCTAACAAACTGAAACCTAACAAACGGGGTAAAATACGCATAGGAATAAAAAGCTATAAGTGGTAGATTATCAAGTATAAACTAATGGCTCTTGCAAGCGTAGCGAAGCAACTTTCCCGGCTGCGCAAGTGCCCGGCAGCTATGCCGGAAGGAAGGCGGCGGCTACGCCCGCAAGGCCAAATGCCCGCTAACGGGCCTTATAGTACTTCTGCGCCTCGGGCAGCAGGCGCTCGATGTCGGCGATGCGGGTAGCATCGGCGGGGTGGCTCGACAAAAACTCGGGGGTGCCGCCCTGGCTCTGGGCTGCCATGCGCTGCCAGAACGGGATGGCCTGGGCCGGGTTGTAGCCCGCCATCGCCATGAAAATCAGACCCAAATGGTCGGCCTCACTCTCCTGGTTGCGGCTGAATTTGAGCAGCAGCACCTGGCTGCCGAGCTGCGTGCCGGTGCCCACGGCACTGGCAAAAATGCTCTGGGTAGCGGCCGGGTTTTTGGTGAGGGCCGTGGAGATGGCCGACGTGCCGAGCTGGGCCAGCATCTGGTCGCTCATGCGCTCCGAGCCGTGCTTGGCCACGGCGTGGGCTATTTCGTGGCCCATTACCACGGCCAGGCCGGTTTCGTCGCGCGTGATGGGCAAAATACCGGTGTACACGGCCACCTTGCCGCCGGGCATACACCAGGCGTTCACCATCTTATCGTCCTGGATAAGATTAAATTCCCAGGCGTAGCCGGCAAGCTGGTCGCTCTGGCCCTGGTCGCGGAAGTACTTCTCGACGGCGGCCTGAATGCGCTGGCCCACGCGCCGCACCATGGCCACGTCGGCCGAGTTGTTCGAGAGCTTGGCGGTACTCAGCGTTTCCTTGTACTGGGTCACGGCCAGGGCATTCATCTCGCTGTCCGACACCAGGTTGAGGGTGCGGCGGCCGGTGATGGGCACTGTAGTGCAGCCGGCGGCGAGGGCAAGGCTAGCGGCGAGAACAACTTTCTTGAACATAAAAAGAGGGTCGGGTTGGAAAGAGAAAGAATAGCTACCAGGGCCATCCCAAAAACAGCTCGTTTGGGGCCAATTTTGGCGGGCAATAGTCTGGGCTATACGCAACCGGGCGGGGTGAATGTTTACTTTGTGCCTGGAGCCCCGCTCCTCTAGCCAATGGCGAATACTGCGAAGGAACGCGCTGCCTCCCAAAACTCGCGTCTTTTCCGGGCAGTATCCAACTTTTTCTTATTTGCCTGCCGCGCCCCGGCGCGGCCCCTCCCCTGCCCCCATGAAAATTATCTGCATCGGCCGCAACTACGCCGACCACGTAGCCGAGCTGCAAAACGAGATTCCTACCGCGCCCGTCATTTTTATGAAGCCCGAAACGGCGCTCATCCAGCGCGGCCAGCCCTTCTTCTACCCCGACTTTTCGAAGGATGTGCACTACGAGCTGGAGCTGGTGCTGCGCATCAGCAAAAACGGCCGCCACATCGAGGAGCAGTTTGCCAATACCTACTTCGACGCCATCTCGCTGGGCATCGACTTCACGGCCCGCGACCTGCAAAGTGAGCTGAAAAAGAAGGGCTTGCCCTGGGAGCTGGCCAAGGCCTTCGACGGCTCGGCGCCCGTGTCGCCCACCTTCCGGCCCGCCACCGAGTTTGCCGATTTCGCCAACATCAATTTTCGCCTCGAAGTGAACGGCGAGGTGCGCCAGCAGGGCAATTCGAGCCTGATGATGTACCCGTTTGCCAAGATTATCAGCTTCGTATCGCGCTACATCACCCTCAAGCAGGGCGACCTCATTTTCACGGGCACGCCAGCCGGCGTGGGCCCGGTGCAGGTGGGCGACCAGCTGGTGGGCTACCTGGAAGACGAGAAAATTTTGGAGGTCGCCGTGCGTTAAGCAGTGTAGGGTAAGCTTTAGCTTGCCTCGTGCCTACTACCGTCATGGCAAGCTAAAGCTTACCCTACAAAACAAGTTATTATATTTTGCTGACTACCAAACTAATGCGCCGGCTCGTGCTGCCGGCCGCAGGTGGCTTACTATTGCTGGCTACCACCACCCACGGCCAGGACGACGGGAGCGACGACACGACCACCCGCCGGGCCAGCGGCCCCATCCGGCCCACCGCGGCGGCGGCCCCGGTGGCGGTGCCGCCGGGCTACTTCTTGTTTCCCATTATGCCCGGCCAGCCCAATTTTCTGGCTGCCAGCATGGGCGAGCTGCGGCCCAACCACTTTCACGGCGGGCTCGACATCAAGACCGCCAGCGTGATAAACAAGCCCGTGTACGCGGCCGCCGATGGCTACGTGTCGCGCCTCAAGCAGTCGTCGTTTGGCTACGGCAACGTGCTGTATATCACGCACCCCAACGGCCTCACGACCGTGTACGGCCACCTCAACGAGTTTCTGGACCCGGTGC
>JAKONR010000112.1 GCA_022701825.1 Hymenobacteraceae bacterium
ACATAGGCGAGGTGACCGTGAACGGCAACCCCGACGTGGCCGGCCGCGTGGACGAGCGCCGCCAGATTCGCAAGCCCCCGCTGCCCGCCGCCGACCTCAGCGCGCCGCCCGCCCCCGGCACCCGCCAGCGGCTGCTAGAGCTTGGCCCCGAAGAGTTTGCCAAATGGCTGCGCGCCGAGCCGTACATCCATTACACCGACACCACGCTGCGCGACGCCCACCAGAGCCTGCTGGCCACTCGCATGCGCACCATCGACATGCTGAAGGTGGCCGGCCGCTACGCCCGCCAGCACCCCCAGACGTTTTCGCTGGAGGTGTGGGGCGGCGCGACCTTCGACGTGGCGCTGCGCTTTTTGCACGAAGACCCGTGGGCGCGGCTGGTGCAGCTGCGCGAGGCCGTGCCCAACATCATGCTCCAAATGCTGATACGCGGCGCTAATGGCGTGGGCTATAAGGCGTACCCCGACAACCTGACCGAGAAATTCGTGGCCACGGCCAGCGAAAAAGGCGTGGATTTGTTTCGCATTTTCGACTCGCTGAACTGGATGAAGGGCATGGAAGGCTGCCTCAACTACGTGCGCCGCCAAACGCCCGGCCTTGCCGAAGGCAGCATCTGCTACACCGGTGACATTCTGGATACCAATCGGCCCAAGTATAACCTCAACTACTACCTCACGCTGGCCCGGCAGCTGGAGGAGGCCGGCGCACATATTCTCTGCATCAAGGACATGGCGGGCTTACTCAAGCCCTACGCGGCGGCCGAACTGATACCCGCGCTGCGCGAAACGGTCAAAATCCCGATTCACCTGCACACCCACGACACGAGCAGCCTGCAACCCGCCACCTACCTCAAGGCCGTGGAAGCGGGCGTGAACGTGATTGACGTGGCGCTGGGCGGCCTTTCAGGCCTCACCTCGCAGCCCAATTTCAATTCGGTGGTCGAGATGCTGCGCCACTCGCCGCGCCACCGCGAATTCGACCAGGCCAGCCTCAACCAGTTCAGCGACTACTTCGAGGCGCTGCGCGAGCAGTACTACCCCTTCGAGAGCGGCCTGCTGGCCGGCACGGCCGAGGTCTACGAGCACGAAATACCCGGCGGGCAGTACTCCAACCTGCGGCCGCAGGCGGCGGCGCTGGGCCTGCTCGACAAGTTTGAGGAAGTGAAGCAGCGCTTCCACGACGCCAACGAGCTGCTGGGCGACATTCCCAAGGTTACGCCCTCTTCTAAAGTGGTGGGCGACTTGTCGCTCTTCATGGTGTCGAACAACCTGACGCCGCAGGACGTGCTCGACAAAGGCCCCACGCTCAACTTCCCCGAGTCGGTGCGCGAGCTGCTGCGCGGCGACATCGGGCAGCCGGAGGGCGGCTGGCCGGCCGATATTCAGCACGCCGTGCTGCGCGACGAAAAGCCTTTTACGGAGCGGCCGGGCGAGCATTTGGCCCCGATTGACTTCGACAAGGAGTGGGCCGAGTTTGAGAAAACGCACCCCTACGCGCAGTTCACCGATTTGCTGTCCAGCCTGCTCTACCCCAAGGTATTTGCCGACTATTGGGAGTTTCGCAAAAGCTACGGCGACGCCAGCCGCATTCCGACGCCGGTGTTCTTTTTCGGTTTGAAAGAGGGCGAAGAAACCATCATCGAAATCGCCAAAGGCAAGTCCATCATCATTCGCCTGCAAAGCATCGGCCCGGTGAATGCGGAGGGGATGCGGACGATGTTCTTCACCCTCAACGGCCAAACGCGCAACCTCGAAGTGCGCGACCAAAGCGTGGAGGTCAAAACCGTGCACAACCAAAAAGCCGACCGCGCCAACCCCAAGCAAATTGCCGCCCCGCTGCAAGGCTTGGTTAGCAAAGTGCTGGTCGAAGCCGGCCAGCAGGTGCCCAAAAACGCGCCCTTATTTGTAATCGAAGCCATGAAAATGGAAACCACCATCACCGCCCCCGAAGCCCTGACGGTGGGCAGCCTCACGCTGGCCGAGGGCGCCCGCGTGCAGGCCGACGACCTGGTGCTGACGGTGGCTTAACCAGCAGGAAGTGAAGTAGAACGCTGCCGGCTATATTTGAGGTCTAACCAATCCTTCTCCTATGAAAAACTGCCTGCTACTCGTCTTGGCAACCCTGCCGCTCGCTGGGTTTGCCCAAAATACAACTTTGGAGGCCCGGCACAGCGAAAACTCCCGGGTGAGAACGGAACAGATTGAGAATGGCTACGATGTGTACACCTTCAACAGCCGGGATAAGTCGGCGAAAGGCACGCCGATGCTGTCGTCGCGGTGGCAGCCGGCCGAAATCCTGCTGGTAGGAAATACCAAGCGAATAGCGGCCCCCGTCAAGTACGACATTTACCAGCACCAATTGCAGGTGCGCCGGGCCCAAGGCGATTCGATACTGGTGCCCACCGCGCGCGTGCAAGAATTTGCTTTCTCACAGCTCGACGCCCGTGGCGCGGAGCAGCCCCGCCGGTTTGTGCGCTACGAAAGCCCCGCGCTGCCCGCCGAGCTCAACGGCACCTGTGCCGAAGTGCTGAGCAGCGGCAAATCGCTGCAATTGCTAAAGTTTTGGCACAAGCGGCTGGTGAAGGAGGCCGAAAATACCACCAATATCTCCTCTACCAGCACCATTCAGCGCTATGACGAAAACAACAAGTACTACGTGCGTTGGACGAGCGACGGGCAGCTACTCGCCGTGCGCCCCAAGCGCGGCAGCCTGAAAGACGCCTTAGCCAGCCACCCGGAAGCGCTGCGTGCGCTGGAAGCCCAAAAAGGGCCTTTGGGCACGGAAGCGGAGCTTAGGGCGGCCATCATCGCCATCGATGAGCAAGTAAGCGCCAAGTAAAACGAAGCAAATACGCCGGAAGGATGCGCTATAAAGAGCTAGGTATTTTAGTGATAGGCGGCTGGCTGGGTAGTGCCCAGCCAGCCGCCGCCCAACCCAAAACGGCCGTGTCGGCCGCCACCGTGCAGCGCGTGCTCACCACGCTGGCCGCCGACGAGATGCAGGGCCGCGCCACCGGGCAGCCCGGCCAGGAAAAAGCGGCCGCGTTTCTGGCCGGCGAGTTTCAGCGCATCGGCTTGCGGCCGTTGCCGGGCCTGGCAGGCTTCATGCAGGAGTTTCCGGCCTATGAAACGGTGCTGACCAGCGTGGCCGTGACGCTGGATGGGGTGGCTGTGCCCGCCGACCGCGTGTTTGCCCGCACCACCCAGCCCGCGCTGACGTGGACTGAGCAAGACAGTGTGGCCGTGCTAGTGCTAAAAACCAGGCAGGATATTCAGCCCAACTTCGAGGCTGTTTTTCGGCCCAAAAAGAATACGCTGGTGCTGTTCGACCCAGCCCTGGCTGCTACGTTCAAGTCGCTAGTCGAGCAGTTTGGCAAGCCGCAGCTGCGGGCCGAGCAGGCGGGCAGCCCGTATGCCAGCGTGTGGGCGCTGGCGGCGGCACCAGCCCCGCGCACCTTTCGGGCAGAAGCCCGTGCCGCCACCAAAACCCTGACTATCCGCAACGTGGCCGGCTACCTGCCCGGCCGCGGCGCGCACGCCAATGAGAAGGTCGTCTTTTCGGGCCACTACGACCACCTCGGTATTATCAAGCCCGTGGCTGGCGACTCCATTGCCAACGGGGCCGACGACGACGCCAGCGGCACCACCGCCGTAGTGGCGCTGGCCGAGTATTTCCAGAAGCGCAAGGACAACGCCCGCTCGCTCATTTTCGTGGCCTTCACGGCCGAGGAAATCGGTGGCTTTGGGGCGCGCTACTTCTCCAAGCAGCTCAAGCCAGAGGAATTAACGGCCATGTTTAACATTGAGATGATTGGCAAGGAAGCTAAATTTGGGCCCAAAACCGCGTTTATTACGGGCTACGACAAGTCGGATTTTGGCCCGCTGCTACAAGCCAACCTCAAGGGTACCGAGTTTAAGTTTGAGCCCGACCCGTATCCCGAGCAAAACCTGTTTTACCGCTCCGACAATGCCACGCTGGCCCGGCTGGGTGTGCCGGCCCACACCATCAGCACCGACCAGATTCCGGACGATAAGCTCTACCACAGCGTGGACGATGAGGTGAGCAGCCTCGACGTGCAGAACATGACGGCCGTGATTTCAGCCATCGCGCGCAGCGCCGAAGGCATCGTGGCGGGCCGCCAAACGCCAACGCGCATCGCACCCGAGCCGGCGCGGTAACGGGCGCCGATAGGCAGGATTTTGGCTCTTTGGCGAAAGTGCCCGCGCTACCCCGGCCGCCGGGGCAGGGCGGGTGCCCGCTTCCCCAGCGCCACGCAGCTACTAAATTGGGGCCGGAAGGGGTTGTACCTTCCGGCCCCAATTTCATTTTTCAGGCCCCGCCGTATGCCGCACTCCGTTTTTCAGAAGACTCGCCGGGCGCTGCGCGCTGGCTTAGTGAGCGGCCTGTTGCTGCTGGCCGCCGCGCCCGCCCGCGCCCAAACGCCCCTCGGCCAGCCCTCGCTCGACGAGGCCAAGGTGCAGGTGTGGTGCGCTACGGCCCGCTTTGTGTACGAAGACGCGGGCCGGCCCAACCTCAAGCGCAGCCTGCGCTGCGAGGGCGGCCTGCCCGCGCTGGCCGCCAGCCTGCGGCCCGACAGCCTGCGCGTGTACTCGCTGCTGTACCAGCCCATTGAGGACAAGGGTAAGATTTACAAAGGCTTGAAGGACAACCCGGCCCGACTCAACGCGCTGGTCAAAGCCATCGTGGCCAAGCTGAAATCGTCGCCCGCCCGGCAGCGCGACCCCGCCCGCCTGGCCCGCCTGCAAGTGCTCGAAAAGCGCCTCACCGACTATGTGCTCACGGGCCTGCCGCCCGGCAACGGCC
>JAKONR010000117.1 GCA_022701825.1 Hymenobacteraceae bacterium
CCAAAGCCACCCCGGCCAGGGCCCGCCGGCCCGCCGGGGAAGCCGCCCGGCTGCCCGCCGCCAGGATTGCCAGGGCCGCCCGGCTGCCCGCCGCCAGGGTTGCCGGGGCGGCCACCGCTACCGGGGCGGTCGAAGTCGCCCCGGCCGCCGTTGTAGTTGCCGCGGCCGTTGTTGTAGGTGCCGCCGTAGGTGCCCCGGCCGCCGTTGTAGCCGCCGTGGTCGTAGCCATACACGCGGCCCGCGCCGTAGTCGCGGTTGTTGTGGTAGGGGCCGTAGTTGCCGTAGCCTCCGCGCCGGTAGCCAGCTACGTACTGCGGGTAGCGGCTGCGGTAGGTGCCGATGTAGCGCCAGGGCTGCGCCCCCACGTAGCTAACCGGGTACGGGTGAAAGTAGTACGGGTCGTAGCCATCGAGGTAGGGCAGCTGCACCCACTGGTAGCCATCAAACACGAGGTACACCCCGTTGTAGATGTCGTAGTACCCGTCAATTTCGGGGATGTAGTAGTACTGCGTGCCCTGCGGCACGGGCGGCCCCCAGGCGGGCAGCCCGATATTGACCCCCACGCTCACTTGCGCGTGGGCGGTCGTGGGCGCAGCAAAAGCCAGGCCGGTGCCCAGCGCGAAAGCGAGAAAACGAAGGCGAAATTTCATGGCGAAAGCAGAAAATAATCAGTGAATTGCTCGGGCTGCTAGAGCAAGTTCAGTGCCGGGTTTTTGGACTTTCGATGGGGGCGCTCAGTGTCTGGCCCGGCTTGCCAAATGGCCCGACGAATGACCCAGCTTTTTTTTGATGAACCCCGCCGGGCGGCTGCGCACCTAGCCAAAAAAGCCGACTCTTCGCGGGAAGAATCGGCTTTTTGCGTAGCGCAAAGGCTCGACTATCAGAACGACAGCCCCGCCGTCAGGGTCGTGGTAAAGCGGCTATTCTGCACCTGTATTACCGGCTCGGTGTAGTTATTGAGCAGGTAGGGCGAGTAATAAGTGTTGTAGCGCATGTACACGCCGGCCAGGTCTACGAAAAAGCTGCCCGTGCGCACGCCCAAGCCCGCAGTGTAGTAGTTCTGGGCCAGGTCGGTATAACCCGTGTTCACAGTAGCCTTATTGTAGGGCGAGCCGTAGTGCGCGAAGCCCAGCCGCACCCGGAAAATATCGAGGCGGGCCTCGCCGCCCACGCGCAGGTTTACGGCCTTGTCGTAGTTCTGGGCGATGTAGGCGTTAGTGCCGGCAAAGCTGGCATCGTCGCCGAGCGTGTTGTTGGGGTCGTTATTCAGGCGAGCCTGCTGGTAGCCCACGTACTCGACATCGCCGGTAAGGAAGCCGTATTTACCAATAGTAACGGCCACGCCGCCATTGGCCCGGAAGGGCGTCGTAATCTTGTAAGCGTACTGGTTGGTGCCGGTGGTAGATTCCGTTTGCGACGCCGCGTAGCCGGGCGTGGCGTCGAAATTGGCCACGATGCCCGAGCTGTACGTGTCGGTGAGGCGCATCCAGGTGGGCGTTTGCACCGAGGCACCGATGCGCACGGCATCCGAAAAGCGGTAAATCAAGCCCAGGCGGGCATTGAAGCCCGAGCCATCGGTTTGCACCTCGTCGCGCAGGGTGTAGTTGTTGAGGGGCGTGGAAGGGTCGCTTTCAGTCTCGGTAAAATCGCGCCGCTGGCGAAAGTTAGACGACACGATGCCCAGGCCCACGCCGATGTAGAGCCGGTCGCGGTACGAGCCGCCGTAGGCCAGGTCAAACTGCGACATCGAGCCCGTGTTGGTAATGCGCTCGCCCTGCCCAATCTGCCCGTTCCGGGTCTGGGTCAGCAGCGAGTACTGGCGCTGGCGGTTTACCACGCGGCTCGTGGTATCGGTGAGGTAGGCCCCAAAAGCCAGGCCATCAAGGTTATAGTAGCTGCTATTAGTACCCGCCTGCCCCACGATGCTATTGACGCCGCCCGTAATGGCCGTGCGCGGCTCGCGCAGCCGCTGAAACAAGGAGCGGCCGTCGGAGAGGCTGGCCTGGTAGTTCGAGCCGGAGTTGAAGTCCGCTACGCGCGTAAAGCCAATGGCGAAAGCCCCGCCCTTCCAGTCACTTTCCGCATTCTGGCGGTTGCGCCGCCCCGAAAACACGGCCCCGCCACTCAGGTTAAAATTGTTGGCATTTTGGGACAGCTGCGTGGCGCCGCCGGCGTTGCCGGGGTTGAGGTACAGCCCGTCGCCGTTGCTCACCCCAAAACCCGGCGAGAGCTGTATCTCCGACTTTTGGTAAAGGCCCAGGCCGGCCGGGTTCGAGCTTACGCTGCCGTAGTCGGCCCCCAGGGCCACGTTGGCACCGCCAATGCCCAGCGTGCGCGCCGAGCCGCCAAATTGCAGCCGCGAGTAGCGCAGGGCATCGGCTTCGTCTTGGGCAAAAGCCCGGCTCACGCCCAGCAGCAGGGGCAGGGCGAGCAAGAGAATCCGTTGGTTCATACAGAAAAGGAAGGGTAAAAAAAGGAGCCGGCCGAGGGGCCGGCTCCTGCACTTGCAAAAGAAAGACCAAAAAAACCGGGCTGCTTAGCGGCCGCGGCGGCCACCGCCGCCACCCCCACCGCCGAAGCTACCGCCGCCCCCACCGCCGCCGCCAAAGGACGGGGCCGGGGCTGGCGAGAAGCTGCGCTGCTCCATGCGCGGCTGCGAAAAGCTGCGCTGCTGGTCGAAGGCGCGCTGCTGCGGCTGTGAGAACGCCCGCTGCTGGTCGAAGGCGCGCTGTTGCGGCTGCGCGTAGCCGTTGTTTTGGCTTTGCGGCTGCGCACCGTTGTTGGGGTTAGCAAACACCTCGCGGAAGAAACCCCCGCGCCGCTGCGGCTGAGCCGCGGCAGGGTTAGTAGCTTCGGTACGCGGCTGGCTGTAAGCGCCATTGGCCACGCCGGGCGAGTTAGGATTAACCATATTCTGGTCGAAGCGACGGCCTCGGTCCATGGTAGCTGGCTGGCCATTGGTGAGGCCATCGACGGTAGGCGCGCTGCCAGCCGTGCCCGGCGCGGCAATGCGGTCGAAGCCCGAATTAACCCCGCCCACAGCGCGGCGGTTGCTCATCGTGCCAGCGGGCGCACCGCCCCCGCCCCCAGGGGCCACCATATTGCCCGAACCCACGGCATCGGCGTAGCGGCTGCCCCGGCGGCCTACTTTAATAGCGCCGGGGTCGTAGCCATTGCTGTAGCGCCCATTCATGATGCCTTGCTTGTACACGTAGTTGCGGGCACCACCATAGCCACCATAGTCGCCGCCGTAGCCATAGCCGCCGCCGTAGGCGTAGCCGGGGTAGCCATAGCCGTAGCGATAAGGCGAGCCGAAGCCGCCACCGTAGAACGGATAGCCAAACCCGCCATACCCACCAAAGCCGTAGCCGAAACCGATGCTCAGGCCCGAGCCGTAGCCCCAGGGCGAGTAAAACGGCGAGTAGAAGGGGTCATAAAAGCTGGCGTAGGCCGGGTAGCCGTAGCCAAAGGGGCTGAAGCCGCCAAAGCCGCCGTAGCCGTACCCGATGCTCAGGCCGGTGCCGTAGCCCCAGGGCGAAGCAAAAGCGGCAGGCGCTACCGACCAGCTCGGGGTATAGTTGTAGGTGCTCACGCCCGGCCCGGTGTAGGGCTGGCCAAAGCCGCTGGGCTGCACCGAGTTGTAGCTGGTGTAGTTGTCGTCGTAGTAATCGGTGCGGCTGCCTTGCTGCGTGCCACCCTGATAGTCGGGGTTGGCATCTTCCGTGGCCGGGGTTTGGGCCGCGCCCGGCGCCTGCGTGCTGGCCGAGCCATAGTCGGTGCCCCTGTTCTGGGTCTGGTAGGGAGAGGTGGGGGCCGCGTAGGTCACGCGGTCTTTCGACGAGAAATACACGTCGTCGGGCTCCGTGCTGGAGACGGCTCCGGTGGTAGCGCACCCGCCCAGGGCGAGCAGCGCCAGGGCTGGTAGCGCGGTGTTGAGTAAGGTTTTCATGACTGAAAAAAGGCGAAATCAGCCCAGGGCTGAGTGGGATAGTAAAAAAACGTCGCGCGCGTGGAGGGTACGTGAAGCCTGCTAACGTAAACAGGCCGAACAAGATACAAAGCAAACCAAGATTCCGGCGGGCGCTCGCTACTAGTAACGTAATTTCGCCCCAAAACGGTGCCTTTATTTCAAAGCTACTGACACAAAACCTGTACCAGTTTCGACCGGGCCTGCGCCCGCCTCGACCAGCTGGGCGCTAGATGCCTGATATG
>JAKONR010000173.1 GCA_022701825.1 Hymenobacteraceae bacterium
ATGCGCCCCGGCACCGTGCTCGTGGACGTGGCCGTGGACCAAGGCGGCTGCATCGAAACCTGCAAGCCCACGACCCACGAAAACCCGACCTTCATCATCGACGACGTGGTGCACTACTGCGTGGCCAACATGCCCGGCGCTGTGCCCTACACCAGCACCCTGGCCCTCACCAACGCTACGCTGCCCTACGCCGTGAAGCTCGCCAACCTGGGCTGGCAGGAAGCCTGCCGCCGCGACGAGGCCCTGCGCCTCGGCCTCAACGTGGTGCACGGCGAGGTAGTGTACAAAGGCGTGGCCGACGCCTGGGGCCTGCCGCTGGTAGACGTAGAAACCGTGCTGGAAGGCGCGGCCGTGTAAGGTAGCGCGGACTTTTAGTCCGCGTGCGATTGCGCGCTAACAAACGCGGGCTACAAAGTCCGCGCAACTTTAAGGCCCGCCGGATGCTCGTCCGGCGGGCCTTTTTTACGCCTCGCTGCCAGTGCCCATAATTTTGCGCCGATGGTTGAGCCCCCACTCGCGCAGGGCGAAGATGACCGGGTCGAGCGTGTCGGCATAGGGCAGCACCTCGTAGGTCACGAGCACGGGCGGGCCTTCCTGCACGGTGCGCCGCACGAGTTGGTGCTGCTCCAGGTCTTTCAGCTCTTTGGCCAGTACTTTGGAGGAAATGCCTGGCACGCTGCGCTCGATGTCGCGAAAGCGCTGGTGGCCAGTGGCCAGCGCCACCAGTATCAGAAGTTTCCATTTGCCGCTGACTACGTCGAGGGCGTCGCGTAGCGAAGGCAGGGTGGTGAGGCAGTGCCCCATGTTGGTGGGCGGCATGGGCGGCGTGGTTACGTGGAGGTGAGCGCTTACCTGGAGGTAGCTGCTCACTTTTAGTAAGCAAAGATAACGACCTTTGTTCTCTCGTCTGACCGCTAGCCGGCCAGCGGCTTTCACTTCACCCAAGGGTCTAAAACCCGTCTTTTTACTTCATCATGAGCGACATCCTCGTAACCGGCGCTACGGGCGGCCTCGGCCAGGCCGTAGTCGAAAACCTTTTGAAAACCGTCAGCCCCGGCGATATTGCCGTGCTGGTGCGCGACCCGGCCAAAGCCGCTGACCTACAAGCCCGGGGCATAACCGTGAAGCAGGGCGACTACAACGACTACGCTTCGCTGGTAGCTGCTTTTCAAGGCGTTGACAAGCTGTTTCTGGTATCCAGCAACGACATACCCAACCGCGTGTCGCAGCACACCAACGCCGTGCACGCCGCCAAAGAAGCCGGCGTGCAGCACATCGTGTACACCAGCTTCCAGCGCAAAACGGAGGACGGCTCATCGGCCGCCTGGCCCATTGCCGAAGCGCACCTGCTCACTGAAAAGCTGCTCAAGGAGTCGGGCCTGACCTACACCATCCTCAAAAACGCGCTGTACCTCGACGTGCTACCGCTGTTTATGGGGCCGGTGCTCGACACCGGCACCATCTACCTGCCCGCTGGGGAGGGCAAAGTGCCCTACGCGAGCCGCGCCGACATGGGCGCCGCTGGCGCGGCCGTGCTCACGGGCACGGGCCACGAAAACCAGTCGTATGACCTCAGCAACGACACGTCGTATTCCTTCCACGACATCGCTCGGATACTAAGCGACTTGTCGGGCAAGCCCATCCAATACGTGTCGCCCACGGCCGAGGAGTTTGGCACGGCGCTGACAGGGGCCGGCGTGCCCGCCGAGGCCATCCAAATGACGGCCGGCTTCTGCGCGGCCATCGCGCAGGGCGAGTTCGATTTTCCTGGCACAACCCTGGAAAAGCTACTCGGCCGCAAACCCGAAACGGCGGAGCATTTTTTAAAAGCGACCTATCAGCTGTAATTGATTTGGCTCTATGAAGCCCGGCTGCACCCGCCTGTTGTGGCTGGCGCGGCCGGGCTTTTTTGTAGCCTGACCTTTGCAGCCCAAGGTACTTAGCCCGCTGTCGCTTCCGCGTAAGTCGGGATTTCGGCCAGCCGCTCATTCAAGCCGCGCTCAAAATCGACGCGCCAGCAGTAGTGCACCAAGCCATTGGTTAGCAGTAGATAAGGCGCCCGCATAGTCTGGTTGTAGGTGGCGACCTGCTGGGCCACGGCCGGCGTGATGGGCACCGTGGGCCGCTTGCACTCGACTAGCAGCAGCGGGCGGCCGTCGGGGCCCAGGGCCACGAGGTCGGTGCGCTTCTGGCGCTGGTTGTAGCGGTGGCCGCGCTCCAGGCTCAGCAGGCCGCGGGGGTAGCCCAGGTGGGCCATCAGGTAGTGCGCGGCATGCTGGCGCACCCACTCCTCGGGGGTCAGCGCCACGTACTTGCGGCGCAACCCATCCCAGATTTCGGGGATATTCGCAGAATTTTGCCTAATTTTGTGGTCGAAAGGCGGCAGGTCCAACACTTGCATCACCTCCAAAGGTATGGGTTTGGCAGTCGCATTTCGCCGGGGTTTCGTACCCTTAGCGCCGCCATACCCCACCGGGTAGGCGGCTTTTTTCGTTTGGATTGTCGAATTGCTGAACGGTTGCATGGGTGAATTGCTGGATGGCTAAACGGTTGAATTGCCGAAAGGCAACTCCCCAGTCACCTTCCCATTCAACCATCTAACCATCCGGCAATTCGACCATTCAACCATCCAGCAATTCAACCATCTAACAATCCACCCATGAAGACCAAAGAAGACATCGTAAATAACTGGCTGCCACGCTACACGGGCGTGCCGCTGAGCGAGTTTGGGCAGTACATCCTGCTCACCAATTTCAGCAACTACGTGTACATGTTTGCCGAGCAGTTTGGCGTGGAGGTGCGCGGCACCGACAAGCCGATGCAAACGGCTACGTCGGGCGGCATCACCATCATTAATTTCGGCATGGGCTCGCCGATGGCCGCCACGGTTATGGATTTGCTGTCGGCCATCAAGCCCAAAGCGGCCCTTTTTCTGGGCAAGTGCGGCGGCTTGAAAAAGACTAAGCTCGGCGACCTCGTGCTGCCCATCGCGGCCATTCGCGGCGACGGCACCAGCGACGACTACCTACCCAAGGAAATTCCGGCCCTGCCCTCCTTCCGCCTGCAGCGCGCGGTTTCGTCGATGATTAAGAAGCACGAGCTCGACTACTACACCGGCACCGTGTACACCACCAACCGCCGCGTGTGGGAGCACGACCAGGAGTTTAAGGACTACCTGCGCCGGGTGCGCGCCCTGG
>JAKONR010000180.1 GCA_022701825.1 Hymenobacteraceae bacterium
CCAGGGCGACGCGCTGCTGCACCTGGCGGTGCCAGTTGGCGAATAGAGTAGATGAGTGAGTTGGTGAATAGCTCTTGAAATCATTCACCAACTTACTCATCCACTTATTTACCAACTCACTCATTCACGCCTTGACTTTACCTTTGCTACCATGAAGAATCCTGTTCAACTAGTTTTTAATGCGGTGCTATTCGTAGCGGTAGCCGTGCTGTATTTTCTGTATTTCAGCCAGCGCCCGGCCGCTACCGCAGTTGCCCCGGCCGTAGCCGCTACCGAGGTCCCCGCCGCTGCCGAAGCTACTCCTGACACCACAGCCACCGAGGCTACGCCTGCCCCTGCTGAAGAAACTCCGGCCGCCGCGCCCGCGCCCGCCGTAGCCGCCGCACCGGCCGGCCCGGCCCCCGCCGCCGGGGCCATCGTGTACGTCGAGTCGGGCAAGCTGCTCGATGGCTACCAGGGCATGAAGGACGCCCGCCGCGCCTTTGAGGTAAAGGCTAAAGGCTGGGAGCGCCAGAATCAGGCGCTCGTCAACGGCTTCCGCACCGCCGTAGAGCAGTACCAGAAAACTGCCGCTTCGCTCACCGCCGAGCAGCGCGCCGCCGCCGAGCAGAAGCTGCAAGCCCAGCAGCAGCAAGGCGCCGTGGAGCAGCAAAAAATTCAGGCCCAGGCGCAGGAAGCCGAAGCCAAGCTAACCCAAACGGTGCTCGAAAGCGTGAACAAGAAAGTGGAAGCCTATGGCAAAACCCACGGCTACAAGATGATACTCATCGCGGCGCCCAGCGGCACCATCGCCTACGGCGAGAAAAACCTCGACATTACGACGCCCGTGTTGGCGTACCTGAACGCACAGTACCGCAAGAAGTAAGCGGCAAGCTTCAGGCCAAAAAAGCGCCCGCAACGTGTGTTGCGGGCGCTTTTGCTTTGGTTGTAATCGCCTACGCGATGTCCAGCACCACTTTGCCCAATTGCTGGCCGTTGGCCAGGTATCGCAGCGCCGCTTCGCCTTCAGATAGCGGGAAATGCTTGTCGACCACGGGCACGATTTGGTGGTCGTTGACCAGCGCCAGCATAGCGTCAAAATCTTGTAGGCTGCCCATGGAGGTGCCCAGAATGCTCAGTTGCTTCCAGAACACCTTGCCGGGCGTGAGCGAGGTGATAGGGCCCCGCGTGCCGCCGTAGAATACGATGCGGCCGCCCGGCGCGGCCGCATCGACCAAGGCCTCGAAGCCCGGCCCGGCCGCGCTATCGATAATGACATCGAACGGGCCGCCGGCGCGCTTGGTGAGGTCTTTTACCCAGCCTTCGGCGGTGTAGTTGGCCCCGCCGCGCAGGCCCACGGGTAGGGCGAGCGCCCGCGCCAGCTTGTCGTCGTCGCCCGAAGTTACCCACACTTCGGCCCCGGCCGCCACGCACAGCTGCGCCGCCGTGAGGGCCACGCCGCCGCCGATGCCCGTGATGAGCACCCGCTCGCCGGCCCGTAGCTGCGCCCGGCTAAAAGCCGCCCGGTAGGCCGTGAGGCCCGCCAGCGGCAGGGCCGCCGCCTGTGCCCAGTCGAGGTGGGCCGGGCGCGGGCGCACGTAGCTGGCCCGCGTGGTGTGGTACTCGGCAAACACGCCGGGGTCAGGCATGCCCAAAACCCGGAAATCGCGGCCTTGGGCCACCGGGCTGTCGCCCCATTCGAGGCCAGGATAGATGATAACGGCATCGCCAACCGCGACATCGGCTACGCCCTCGCCCAGCGCGGCTACCTCGCCGCTGCCATCGGCCCCGAGGGTGCAGGGCAGCTTGATGCCCGCGTACTGGCCTTTCTGAATCCAGACATCGCGGTGGTTGAGGGCGGCGGCGCGAAGCTTAATCAGCACTTCGCCGGCGGCGGGGGCAGGCGTTGGTATTTCCCGCGCTGCGGCGGGCTGGTTGGTGGCGTCTAACTGGAGGGCGAGCATGGGAATTTTAATGAGCAGTGAACGATGGGTAGGGAACAGGTGAGTGCCAAAAAGGATACCGGGGCAATGCGTCAATAAACGCCTGGCCTTGCGAGCGCCACGAAGCAAGGACAGACGCTCGTTATACTTCCCGCTTCATCGTAAACACCGCCAGCGGGCCAGCTACCAGCAGCCCCATCAGCAGGCCGCCGACGTGGGCAATGTTGTCGATGTTGCCCGTGAGGCCGGAGAGTAAATTGCTCAGTACCAAGTATAAAACCAGCCCGAGCATAGCGCGGCGGTCCGACTTGTCGAGCACCATTTTTTTGCTCAGCAGCAACACCAGCATAAAGCCGTAGAGCCCAAAAATGGCCCCGCTGGCCCCCGTCGAGTTGATGCCGCCCGAGTGGTACCACACCGTGGCCAGGCTGGCCGCGATGCCGCTGGCCAGGTACACGGCCAGCAGGCGCCAGGCCCCCACGCGCTGCTCTAGCATCAGGCCCAGCAGCCAAAGGCTGATCATATTGAGCAGCAAATGCGTCAGGCCGCCGTGCACGAACAGGCTGGTAACCAGCCGCCACGGCTGCCCGTGCAGGGTAAGCGTGCTTACGTTGGAGCCCCAACTGGCTAGCTCGTGGCCCGTGGGCGTGGTGGCCGAAACCCCGCTGAGTACCATGGCCACCCACACGAGCACGGTAAGGTCGATGAGCAGCGGTACGGCCACGTAGGGCGGGCTGGGCCAAAAAAGCCCCTTGCCGAGCTGCCGTAGCAGCTGCCCCCAGGTTTCAGAGGGGGCGGCTTGGGGCGGGGCGGGGGCGGCTGGGGTGGGAGCCGCGGGCACCAACTCGCGCCGTTGCAGCTCGGCCACGGCGGCGGCGCCCACGGCGGGCGGGTAGTGGCTCGCGTGCTGCGCCAGGTAAAGCAATTCGGCGTCGGGCCGCCCGGCGAAATAGGCGGCAGCGGCTTCGGGAGTGGAAACGTCCATCACCCTGCTTAACCATCGGTAGCCGGCTTAGGGTTTTGCGGCGCTGGGCGGGCGGCTAAAATGCGACCTTTGTAGTCCGTATTTTAGTCAGCGCTTACCTGTGGGGTGTGGGTCACAACGCCCGCGTAGTGGTCGCAGGCTACGAAATAAGCGTGAGGCGGCGCAGCAGCTCGTCGCGGTAGGTGCGGCCCAGGGGCGCCTCTACCGCGCCCGGCAGCCGGATGACGCCCGCCAGTGGGTCGACGTACTCGATGTAGTTCAGATTGACCAGCCACGACCGGTGTACTTGCGCGAAGGTATCGGGCAGGCTCAGTAGCAGCTCGGCCAGTGGGGTACGTACCGAGTGCCGCCGCCCCGACGCGAGCGTGATAACGGCGTGTTTCTGCTCGGTGTGCACGCAGGTAACATCGGCCACGGCCAGGCGCATCAGCACATCGCGCTCGCGCACAAACAGCCACGGCGAGGCGGCGTACTCGGTAGCGGCGGCGGGTGAAGAGGTTTGCCAGTCGAGCGGCGTGCGGGCGTGCCCATAAAGAGCCAGCTCCACCATGCGGCGCAAGCTAGTGATGGTGAAGGGTTTGGGTAATACCGCCAGCGGCTGCAGAGCCCGCGCCCGCGCCAGCAGCACGGTATCGTCGGTGGCCGAAATGAAGATGAGCGGCAGCGGCCCCTGCTGCCGCAGCTCCTGGGCCAGGGCCACGCCGTCGTGGCCAGCGGCGAGGCTCAGGTCAATAATTGCTAGCGCCGGCCAAGTAGTAGCGCACAGCGCCAGGGCATCGGTGGCGGTGGCGGCCGGCCCCACCAGCGGCAGCCCTAGTTGTAAAAGGCAAGCGCTCAATAGTTTGGCCTGAGTGGGGCTGTCTTCCACTACCAGCACGCTAGGAATAAAGTCAGGCATACGTCACGCGGGATGGCGTTAATTGATACTAATAAAATAATAGAATAATCCTAATAATAGCTGCCCTAGTGGCTCATTACCTAAAGATACAGCAATAAAATGAAAAAAGTCCCTCCCCTGGGCAGGGGAGGGACTTTCACGAGGCGCTGGGCGCCGAAAAATTACTTGGGGTCTTTAGCGTCGGCCGAGTCACCAACAGCTTCGCCTACTTTGTTAGCCGAGTCGCGAACGGCATCAGCCTTCTCTTCCATGGCATCAGCTTTGGCTTCGCCAGCTTCTTTGATTTCGGTGCCTTGGGCTTCAGCAGCATCTTCTTTCTTGCTGTCGCACGAGGTGAGCGAGAACGAAACGGCAGCTACGGCGAGGAACAGTACTTTTTTCATGGTAAAGGTGAAAATGGGTTTTGAAAATTTCCACCCTTAATGCCAGTCAACCGTGGAGGTAACCCGTCCGTATGAAAAAAATTATTTTTTTCGGAAAGCCAGCCCAATTGGCACGCCGGTAAAGTCGAAATGCTCGCGCAGGCGGTTTTCGAGGTAGCGGGCGTAGGAATCGGGGATGTACTGCGGCAGGTTGCAGAAGAAGGCAAACACCGGGTTGTGCGTGGGCAGCTGGGTAGCGTATTTGATGCGCACCATCTTGCCCTTCTGAATGGGCGGCGGGTACTTCTCAATCTCCTTCAGCATCACGTCGTTGAGCTGCGAAGTTGGGATTTTACGGCGCTTATTAGAGTACACTTCCATGATGACCTCCAGCGCTTTGTGCACGCGCTGCTTGTTCAGCACCGAAATAAACACAACCGGCGGGTAGGCAATCGGCGCAATCTTTTCCTTGATTTTGGCTTCAAAATCGCGGGCCGTATTGGTTTCCTTATCCTCAATCAAGTCCCACTTATTCACCAAAATCACGATGCCCTTGCGGTTTTTGTCGGCCAGCGCGATGATGGCTACGTCCTGGGCCTCGATGCCGCGGCTGGCGTCGAGCAGCACCACGCACACGTCGGCGGCCTCCATGGCGCGTAGCGAGCGCATGTTGGAGTAAAACTCGATGTCTTCGTTTACCCGCGCCTTGCGGCGCAGGCCGGCCGTGTCGACCAGCATAAACTCGTGCCCAAAAGCCGAGTATTTGGCCTCGATAGAGTCGCGGGTGGTGCCGGCGATGTCGGTCACAATGCTGCGGTCTTCGCCCAGCAACAGGTTGACAAATGACGACTTACCCACGTTGGGCCGGCCGATGATGGCGATGCGCGGCAGCTCCGAGTTAGGCTCTTCCTCGCCTACTTCCTCGAAGTTGCTCACGATGGCGTCGAGCAGTTCGCCGGTGCCCGAGCCGTTGGCCGAGCTGATGGCGAATATCTCCGTTTCGCCCAGGCCCAGGGCGTAAAACTCGCCCGAGCCGTGCGCCCGCAGGTTGGTATCGGCCTTGTTAGCAACCAGGTAGATAGGTTTTTTGCCGATGTAGCGGCGCAGCACCTGGGCAAATTCCTCGTCCAGGCCGTGCAGGCCGGCTTCGGCATCGACCATGAACAGAATCACGTCGGCCTCGTCGATGGCCAGCTTCACCTGCCGGTTGATTTCGCTCTCGAAAATATCGTCCGAGTTGTAGACGTAGCCGCCCGTGTCAATCACGGTAAAGTTGTGGCCCGTCCAGTCGCCGTAGCCGTAGTGGCGGTCGCGGGTTACCCCGCTTTGGTTGTCCATGATAGCCTGGCGGCGGCCCACCAGGCGGTTGAACAGGGTGGACTTGCCCACGTTGGGGCGGCCCACTATTGCAATGGTATTCATGTAGTTGGCTCCAGCCGCCGGCCCGACCAATGGCGCGGCAGTACCCG
>JAKONR010000192.1 GCA_022701825.1 Hymenobacteraceae bacterium
CAGCCACCCAAACGCCGGCCCCCAGCCCGCCCCCACGCAGTAGGCAGCGGCGATAATGGCGCTGCCCACCAGCCCCAGCAGCGTGCCTTCGAGGCTCACGACGCCGTCGAGGCCGCGCTGGTCGGGCTTGAAGGTGAGAATATTATAGTAGCGCCGGCCGTACACGTTGCCCAGCTCCGAGGCCAGCGTATCGGCGGCGGCCGAGGCAAAGCTGCCGGCCAGCATCAGGCGTAGCAGCGGCGCGTGGGCGGGCAGCCGCCAGGCCAGCAGGCCCAAAAGGCCGGCCACGCCGGCATTGGCCAGCACCTGGCCGGCGGTGCGGCGGCCGCGGTTGGCTTCGGCCAGGCCGAGGCGGCGCTTGTCGGCCACGCGCCAGGCCGAGGCGGCCGTGCCCAGCCCAAAAAACAGGGCCAGCGCGGCCAGCCCCGCCCAACCCGCGCCGAGGTAGATGAGCAGCCCGAGCGCCCCGCCCGCCCACACGGCGGGCACGGTGAGCTTGCCCGCCCGGGCAGCGTAGGCCATGCCCGCGCCCAGCAGCAAGACGACGAGGGCTAGTTGAAGCGTCATTAGCAAGTAGGAACAGGAGGAATGTAGTACGGAGGCTAAAAGTATAACCTCCTCACGAACTACCCGACCAGGGGCGCGGCGGGTGCCCGTTGCTGATAGCAAGCTACTCAGCCTTTTAAGCTTTATTTGCTGGTATGAAACGACCTTGCCTTGCCTTGGTGCTACCAGCCAGCGGCCCGCTAGCCGCGCAAGCCCCAAACGCAATGGCAAGTGTGGTCGCCGCAAACCATTCTGCCGGTCGGCCCCGGCAAATCGGATTATGACACGCACTTTGCGGCCTACGGCTTGGGCTGGTTTCTGAACGACGTGGGCGGCTACAAGAACAAGATGGTGTCGCGCACGGGCGGCGAGATTGGCATGGTGACGAAAGTAATGCGGGTGCCCGAGCTGCACCTGGGCATTATTGTCCTCACCCATCAAGAAGATAATCAGATATTTGAGACTGTTTCGGCCCATATTCTGAACCATTACTGGGGTGTGGCCGGCAAAGACCGGGTGCGGGAGATGACTGGCTACGAGAAAAAGAGCGCCAACGAGTGGGATAAAGTGGTGGCCGCCGCCCAGAAGGCCGCGCCCCAATCGCCGGATTACCGCGCCTACGTGGGCCGCTACCACGGCGTTTGGCGGGCCAGTTGCTGCTCACAAAGCCCCGTTTCCAGGCCAAAAACGGGGCTTTGTATGGGCGCGCGGCTGCAAAACTGCTGGCTGGGCACAAAAAAGCCCTGCCCGAAGCGGACAGGGTTTTTCAAGGTATGAGAAGAACCTTACTAGGTTCCGGGCCCGAGTATCGCGCAAAGCCGCTATTCGTTACGGCAGGCTGTAAAATCAGCCGCGTCGGCGGGCGTGGCGGTGGCTGCGCGGCGGAGTTGCCTCCGCGGCCATGAAAACACTCTTATTCCTGGGGGCGTGCCTGGTGGCATTAGCTTCGCAGCCAGCAACAGCGCAAACGACTGGGCCACAAGTGGTAGTAGTGCGCCTGAGCTTCAACGGGGCTCGCCTCGTTACCGCCATCGCGCGCGGAGAAGGCAAAATGGAAACAACCGAGTTAGATGTGCCTTTAAGCCCTGTCAAGAACTAGGCTGCGTTTAGCCCCAGCTTCCTACCTACTTCTGGAGCACGCTCTTACTAATGCTCCTGTTTCACCTAGCCCCACCAGCCGTTATCTGGTGGGTAGCTCATGAGCTACGGCATCCATCAAAAACGCCACTGCCCAACGGGTTGAGTCCTGCTGAGTGTGGCTAGAACCTTCGGCATCGGCTGAAGCACCAGTAGCTTACCACAGCCAGTGGGCTGTGGCAAGCTGCTGGTGCCCGGATGATAGCGCCAACGGAGCCGGGGAAGACGGCGGTCGGGCCAAGCCCCGATACGCTACCTGGCACCAGGTGCCACTGCTGATAATTTGGAATGCGCGCTCGCCAAAGCCAAAAAGCCCCGTTTCCAGGCCGGAAACGGGGCTTTTTGGCAACTAGCAGAGAGGATGGGATTCGAACCCACGATGACCTTTTGAGCCATACACACTTTCCAGGCGTGCTCCTTCGACCACTCGGACACCTCTCTGAATGGGGCTGCAAAGATAGGCGAAAAAGTGCGGCAGCCAGCGCACAGGCGGGCAAGGAAATTAAAAAGAGGCTGGATTTAGGCATCACTCTTTGCCTGCTACCCGCCCACCCCTATACCCTGCTACCCTGCCCGGCGCCCTACTGCGGCGTGATTTCGCCGCGCAAATCGTGGCTGAGCAGGCGGCGGGTTTCGGCCTCGCCCAGGCCGAGACCGAGCACGAACATGAGCTTGGTAATGGCCGCTTCGCTCGTGATGTCGTCGCCGCCAATGACGCCGAGGCTGCTGAGGCGGGCGCTGGTTTCGTAGTGGCCCTGCACCACGCGGCCCTCCTGGCACTGGCTCACGTTCAGGACATAAACGCCGCGCTGCCGGGCTTTTTCGAGGCAATCGAGAAACCACGGCGCGGTGGGCGCATTGCCCGAGCCGTAGGTTTCGAGCACGCAGCCGCGCAGGCCGGGCACACCCAGCACGGCCTCCACCACGGCCGCCGTGATGCCCGGAAACAGCCGCAGCACGGCCACGTTTTCGGCCAGCCGTTCGTGCACCCGCAGGCGGGCGGCGGGCAGCGGGCGGATGTCTTTGTCGGCAAAAGTGAGCGTGATGCCGGCGCGGGCCAGCGGCGGGTAGTTTTCGCTCTTGAAGGCGGCAAACTGCTGGCTTTCGACCTTTTTGGCGCGGGTGCCGCGTATCAGGATGTCGTCGAAAAACAAGCCTACCTCGGGCAGGCGCATGGTGGAGGTGCCGGGGTGGCGGGCGGCGGCTATCTCCAAGGCCGTAAGCAGGTTGCGGGTGGCGTCGGAGCGGGTGCGGCCCACCGGCAGCTGCGCCCCGGTAAAGACGACGGGTTTGCCCAGGTGCTCGAGCAAGAAGCTGAGCGCCGCCGCCGAATACGCCATCGTGTCGGTGCCGTGCAGCACCACGAAGCCGTCGAAATCGGCGTAGTGCTGCCCGATGAGCTGGGCAAGTAGCAGCCAGTCGGCGGGCGTAACATTGCTGCTGTCGATGGGCTCGGGCAGGGCCAGCAGCTCGATGTGGTAGGCTAGCTGCCGCAGCTCGGGCATGAGGCGGTCGAGCTTATCGAAGGGCATCGGCACCAGCTCGCGGCGCTTGTTAACGGCCATCCCGACCGTGCCGCCGGTGTAGAGCATGAGCAGGCGCGGGGCCGCCGCATCGGCCACGGTGGGCAGCGTGAGCAGCGGTAAATCGGGGAGCGAAACGGGCATAGCGCAAAGAACGGTAGCCGGCTTGCTTCAGCAGACCAGCTTTTAACTAAAAAAATCAAAATAGCTGGCTCAAAGCTTAGCCAGCCGCCTTCTGCTTTCCAAAGAAGCCGCGACTACAAAGATTAAAACAACTTAGCAATAAGCGACTTGTATTTTATGCAACATACTTGCATAAAATACAAGTCGCGGGGCAGTAAGCAGACCTGCTACTAATGAAACAATGTTTCATTAGTAGCAGGTCTGCTTACTGCCAATACATTAGCCTGCGCTTTACAGCCGAAACAACTCCTGCGCGTTGCGGGTGGTAGCGGCGGCCACGGCTTCGGGCGTTTGGCCGAGCAGCGCGGCGAGGCGGTGCAGCACCAGCGGCAGGTAGGCGGGCTCGTTGCGCTTGCCGCGGTAGGGCACGGGCGCGAGGTAGGGGCAGTCGGTTTCGAGCACCA
>JAKONR010000197.1 GCA_022701825.1 Hymenobacteraceae bacterium
AGTAACCGGCCCGCTGCCGCGTGGGTTGGCGCCCACCGACCGGAATCGTCTCAAAGAAAACCCGGCAACCCGCACGCTACCCAGCCAGTACGTGTTATTTGTACCGTGACCGACGCCCCCGCCCCGACTTCTGCGCCCCCGCTGCTCACCCGCGAGCAGGTGCTGCGCGCCCTGCGCCTCGTAGAGCGCGAAGGCCGCCAGCTGCCGCCCAGCACCGTGTACGAGCTGCTGTACCGGGGCCGCCGCTACCCGCCGCGCGCCGTGGCCGAGCTGGCCTACCGCCTCGCCCAGGCCGACCCCAAAATCCGCTGGCCCCACGCCGCCGGCCAGCCCACTAATGCCGCCCTCGAAGCCCTCGACTTTACCATCGTGGCCAAGCGCCCCGTGCTGGCCGCCGGCTCGGTGCAAGACCAAAGCCAGGCCGCCGAGCAGCAGGCCGAGAACCTCTACACTGGCCCGCCTGCGCCCGAGCAAGCCACTGACAAGGAGCCAGATGCGGTAGCCGAGCCTGCGGCCACGTATACCAATCCGCCGCCCGCGCCTTACACTGAGAAAGACGCTTTAGCGGAGCTGTTTATCTCAAAACCTGAGCTGGATGCCGCGCTGGCGGGCCTGCGCCGCCGCCGCGCCCTGCTGTTGCAAGGCCCGCCCGGCACCGGCAAAACCTTTCTGGCCCGCCGCCTGGCCTGGCTGCTACTCGGCGCACAGGACGAGCAGCGTATCGAGCTGGTGCAGTTTCACCCCAGCTATAGCTACGAAGACTTCGTGCTCGGCTTTCGGCCGGGCGCGGGCGGGCAGTTTGGCTTGGTCGAGGGCGTGCTGCCGCTGCTGTGCCAGCGCGCGGCCATCGACCCCCAAAAGCCGTATTTTTTGCTAATTGACGAGCTGAACCGGGGCAACGTGGCCCGCATCTTCGGCGAGTTGCTGGTGCTGCTCGAGCCCACGCAGCGCGGCCCCGCCCACGCCCTGCGCCTGCCATACGCGCCGCCCGAGGCGCCGCTGTTTTTCGTGCCCGACAACCTCTACGTCATCGGCACGCTCAACCTGGCCGACCGTTCGCTGGCCCCGCTCGACTATGCCCTGCGCCGCCGCTTCGCCTTTGTCAATATGCGCCCGCAGTTCGGCGGCACCTTGCAGCTGCTGCTGCACGAGGCGCAGGTGCCCGGCAAGCTGGCCGCCCACCTCACCGAGCGCATGGCCGAGCTCAACCAGGCCATTGCCGACGACCCCGAGCTAGGCCCCGATTTTGCCGTGGGCCACAGCTACTTCTGCGACCCGCCTACTAATCCGAAAGAGGCTGCCGAGTGGCTGCGCCTGATTTTTGAGCAGGAAATCGGCCCCCTGCTGGCCGACTACTGGCGCGAGCAGCCCGCCACGGCGGCGGCGCATTTGCGCCGGCTGTTGCCTTAGCCTTGCCGGGTGCTAGCTTTAGGTGGGCCAAACAGCGCCCTTTTTTTACTGTATGACATCAATAGTTCATGCGCTGCGACTGCCACCGGGCCGGACTCGGGCGGTGGTGGTGGGGCTCGGTTTTGGGCTGCTCCTGGTAGGGCTAAGCGTGTGGCTGTACGCGCCCAGCATTGGGTTGCCGCCCAGCCATTACCACGCCTGGGCGCAGGCCGACTGGCTGGCGCTGGCGCTGAATTTTCGGCAGCGGGGCTTCGATTTTTTTCATCCGGCCACTTATAACCTGCTCACCCGCGACGGCGTGACGGGGGCGGGTTTTCCGCTGCCGGCCTACCTCACGGCCGTACTCATGCGGGTGGCTGGCTCCGAAGCGCCGGGGCTGATGCGGCTGCTGACGCTGGGGTGCAGCCTGGGCGGGCTGCTGGCGCTGTTTGGGCTGGTGTGGCGGGCCAGCGGCTCGGCGGGCCGGGCCGCGCTGGCGGCGCTGTTCGGCTTTTGCTCGCCCCTGTATGGCTACTACCAGGCGGGTTTTTTGCCCTCGGTGCCGGCCTTTGCGGCGGCGTTGGGAGGCTACTACTGCCTGTACCGGCTGGGCCAGGCGCTGGCCCAAGGACGGGCCAGCGGGCGCTGGCTGTACGCGGCCGTGGGCCTGCTGGCACTCGCCGCCGCTGTGCGCACGCCCTTCGCGATACCATTGCTGGTGAGTATGTTGCACGTGGGTTGGTGGCAGTGGTCGGGCCGGGCGGCGGGCCTGGGCTGGGCGCGCGTGCTGAGCGCCTACGCCCTGGCCTGGCTGTTCGTAGGAGGCTATTTTGAGTATAATGAATACCTGACCCGGCAATACGGCGGCTCCATGTTTCTGGTCCGGCCGCGGCCCTTTGGCAGCGCGGCCGAAGCCTGGGCAACCACCGGGCTAGTGGCCACCAAGTGGGGCCTCAGCCTGCTGAGCCGCTGGCAGTGGCTGGCCCTGGCCGGGGCCGTGCTGGGGGCGCTGGCCAGCCAGCGGCCGGCAGCCTGGCTGGGCTCTAGTTGGCGTGGGCACTGGCTGCTGCTGGCGCTGGGCGGCGGGGCCTACTACCTGCTGATGGGGCCGCAGTACCTCGACCACGACTACTATTTCATCGATTCACTGCTGCTGCCGCTGGTGCTGCTGTTTGCCGGGGCGCTCAGCCGGCTGCGAGTGCCGCCCAAAGGCCGCCGGGTAGCGGCGGGGCTGGCCTGCGGGCTGGTGGTGCTGTGGGCGCAGGGCACCCAGGCCGTGCAGCGCCAGCGCTACACCACCGAGCCCGGCGACCGGGGCATGAGCACGCTGGCCAACTTCACGGGCAGCGCCGACCTGCTCGACGCGCTGAAGGTGCCGCGCTCGGCCCGCGTGATGGTGCTCGATGCGTATTCCTTCAACGTGCCCCTGCTGCTGCTGCAGCGCCGAGGCTGGACGGTGCTGACGACCAGCGAGGAAAACCTGCGGGCTTCTTTCGGGCAGCCGGCCGATGTGGTGATTACTCAAAATCAGTTTTTTCGCTCCGACATCGTCAACAATTACCCCCTGCTACTCGAGCGGCTCGATTCCGTCTTCAGCGATGGCTACCTCACCATCTGGCGCCCGCGCCCCGGCCCGGTACCCGTGGTGTGGCAGCAGCGCGCCGACTTCGAAACGCCCCTGGACAGCACGCGCTGGCAGCACCAGCAGCCGAGCGACGAGCGGGCCGCGTCGGGACGCTTTTCGGCCCGCGTGGCTGAGGCGGCTACCGACGGCCCCACCTTCGCCCAGCCAGTGGGCGCGCTGGGCGTGCGCCCCCACGACCGCCTGGTGGTGCATGCCACCTGCTGGCTGCCCACCGACGGCGACTACTCGGCCAAGCTGGTCGTAAGCCTGGCGCCCGCCGGCGGCCTGCCCTACTACCAGCAGGCGCTCGACTGCCGCCGCTACCAGGGGCCGCCCGGCCGCTGGACGGTCGTGGGCGAGCGCTTTCACCTGCCGCCCGCGCACGCCCCCACCGACGTGCTCAAGGTGGCCTTTCGCAAAGAAGGCCCCGTGGCAATAGGGCTCGATGACCTGACCCTGACGCTGGTGCGGTAGCCGCCGGCCGGGCAACCGCCTGCCCCTCAGCCACCGCCGCCTAGCCCGCCGCCCACTACCAAAAAACAGTCAGCCCGGCGCAGCCGGGCGTATCCGTTAAATCCTGAAAATCCGTTGGAATCTGCGGTCCCGCTCGCCACCCTCTACTACCTGCTCTGCTACGCCTGGCAGCGCCTGCCCGCGCCGGCCGTGCTGCGCGCCACCGAGGCCACGCCCTTTCACCGGCCGCTGGAGCTGCTGACCCAGATGCTGCTGCACGCCACCCGCGAGCGGCTGCGCGGCGGCCTGCCCCGCGCCTTCCAAACCCAGCACGCCGACTTGCGCGAGCTGCGGGGCCGCATCGAGCTGGCGCCCAGCCTAGGCCGGGGGCTGCTGCCGCAGGGCCGGGCCGTGTGCACCTACGACGAGCTGGGTACCGGCCAGCCGCTGCACCAGCTGCTGCTGGGCACCGTGGCGGCGCTGGCCGCCCACCGCGCCGTGCCCCTGGCCCTGCGCCGCGAGCTAAGCCAACTGCGCCGCCGCTTCCCGGCCGAACTAGCGCCCCTGGTGCCGGCCGCGGCCGTTTTCCCGGCGCTGCGCCGCCAGCGGCCGGCCGCCGAGGAGGCTTTTTTGCTGCACCTCTGCGAGTTGATTTACGAAACCGCCCTGCCCGCGCCCGCCACCGAGGGCCGGGGCCGCTTCGTTGATTTTCGGCGCGACGAGCGGCTGATGGCCCGGATTTTTGAGCAGGCAGTGCGCAACTTCTACCGCCGCGAGCAGCGCCAGTACCGCGTGTTTGCCGAAACCATCGCCTGGCAGGCCGAGGCCCCCAAGGTCGAGGATATGGCCCTGCTGCCCACCATGCTCACCGATACCACGCTCGAAAGCCCGGCCCGCAAAATTATCCTCGATACCAAGTACTACGCCGCCGCCCTGCGCCCGCGCTACGACCAGCAGCGCCTGATTTCCCCGCACTTATACCAGCTCTACGCTTATCTGCAAAATGCGCGGGCCGCCACCGGCCAGCAGCTCGAAGGCATGTTGCTGTACCCCGCCGCCGCGGCTGCCCTGGACGTGCGCTACACGCTGGGCGGCCACCCGGTGCGCGTCGTCACACTCGACTTGCACCAGCCCTGGCCGGGCATCGCGGCCGATTTGCTGGCCCTGGTGCGGTGAGCTAGGCGCCGCCCAGCGCGGTTTGCCGAAGCAACAAGAAGTCTCATTGTCAATAAGATAGGGGCAGTAGGCCGGTGCCGCCGCCGCAGGCGAGCGTGGCGCCGGGTCGGCTTTGGGGCACCCTCGGCCGGCAGCCCAAGAGCATTAATTTCGGCGCCTGCGGCGGCGGGTGGGTCACGCGGCGCTGGTTGGCTACCGGCAGGTAAACCAGGTAGCAACCGGTAGAAACCAGTAGGTAGGCCGGCCGGTGAGGTGGCAGCCCGGGCTAAGCAGCACAAATTACCCGCATTTTTAGCTAATTATGAATTAAATACGGCTGCCCTTTGAAGTGATTATTAGCCATAATAGCTATCTTTATAATCCATTTTGTTTAATAATTAATTGGGCGGCTCAGCTTAGCTGCTTAAAAACAAGTAAGCAAGGGGGCGGAGTAGGCCGCCGCCAGCAGGCCCACTCCGCCGAGTAAGTAGTAAGCAGCCGAACTATAGTACGTGTTTATTGGTGAGTAATATTGCTGTTAATCATAAAGTTAATTTATTTGATAAGATTGGTATGCACCTGGACTTTTCTCTTATTGCCGATACCGCTTTTGATACGGATATCTGCATCATTGGCTCGGGGGCGGCCGGCTTTGCCTGTGCCGTGAGCCTGCTCGGGTCGGGTTTTCGGGTGCTGGTGGTGGAGAGCGGCCTGCACCAGCCGCACGAGCAGCTAACCGACCTGTACCGGGGCGAAGTGAGCAGCCAGCCGCACACCGGCGTCCACGAGGGGCGGGCGCGGGTGGTGGGCGGCACTACCACGAAGTGGGGCGGGCAGGCGCTGCCGTTTATGAGCGAGGATTTTGGCCATCGCCCCCACGTGCGGGAAAGCGGCTGGCCCATCGCGGCCAGCGAGCTGGCCCCCTACTACCAGAAGGCCGAGCGCATTCTGGGTACCGACCCCACGGTGCCTTTTGGCTACCAGCCCTGGCAAGACTGGGGCGTGAAGCAGCCCGCGTTTTCGGCCCATACCATTGAGCTGCTGGTTACTAAGTGGTGCAAGGTTCCCAATTTCGCGCAGCAGCACGGCGACAAAATCGGGCAGTCGGCCACCGTTGACCTGCTGCGCAACGCCAGCGTGACCGAACTGCTGCCCACCGCCGACGCGAGCGCGGTGCAGGCGATTGAAATTCGTTCGCTGGAGGGCAAAACCGGGCGCATCACGGCCCGCTACGTGGTGATGGCCGCCGGGTCCATCGAATCGGTGCGCCTGTTTCTGAGCTCCACCGCGTTTGGGCGCGAGGGCCTGGGCAACGAGCACGGCCTGGTGGGCAAGTTTTTTCAGGACCACGTAGCGGCTACCGTGGGCCAGGTGCTACCGAAGTCGCGCAAGTGGATGCACGACATTTTTGACCCCTTTTATCGCCATGGGTTCAAGTACTTGCCACGCCTGCGGCTTTCGCCGGCCTTGGCCCAGGAGCTGCGCGTGCTCCACGCCTCGGCGCAGGTGCTGTTTCCGGCAGAGGCGCGCAGCCCGCTCACGGTGGGCAAGCGCCTGCTGGCAAGCCTGCGCCGCCGCCAAATGCCCCGCGCCGAAGAGCTGAAAGTGCTGGCTAGCCCCCGGCTTTTGCTCACGATGGCCCAGGGCCTGCTGCGCTGGAAGCTGGGCCAGCGCGGCTCGTCGGCCGGCACCGGCCCCATCTGGCTGGAGGTGCACAGCGAGCAGGAGCCGCAGGCCACCAGCTACATCACGCTGGGCGCTGACACCGACGCCCTGCGGATGCGCCGCGTGCGGCTGCACTGGACCATCTCCGACCTGACTGCCTCGACCATTAAAACGGTCGCGCAGCTCTTAAAAAAGGAGTTTGAGCAGGCTGGGCTGGGTACCGTGGAGCTGCTGCCCTGGCTAACGGATGATACCGCCGACCCCCGGCGCTGGTTTGCCGACACCTTTCACCAGGCCGGCGGCCTGCGCATGGCTACCAGCGAAACCAAGGGCGTAGTGGACGCTTCCTGCAAGGTTTTCGGCCTCAGTAATTTATACGTAGCAAGCTCGGCCGTCTTTCCCACTTCCAGCTTCTCCAACCCCACGATGACCATTATCGCGTTGGCCATCCGCCTCAGCGAAGAAATAACGCGGCGCCTCCATGCCGAAAACGAGCCGCCGGCCCGGCTGGCGCAGCCGGTGCCTGCCCGCGCCCAGGCGTAGGCGCCGCTCAGCCGGGGCGGGCAGCACTGAGCAGAGCATAAAAAAGGCCCGCGCAGTGCTGCGCGGGCCTTTTTTTATAAAACATCCGGGCCAGGCCCGGCAGAATTACATTTTAGCTTTGGTGGTGTCGGTAGCCATTGCGCCATCGGCAGGAGCAGTGGTAGCAGCCGCCGAATCCGTGCTCATGGTCGAGGTGGTCGACTCGGTAGCGGGGGTCGTGGTGGTTTCGGTGGTGGTGGTTTCAGCAGCGGGCTTCGACTCGCACGAGGTCAGGCCAACAGCGAGGAACAGAGCAGCAGCCGATACTTTCAGAAGGTTAGTCATCTTGAGGTAAATTTGGGGAAGTGATTAGTAAAAAAGCTGCCCTTAATGCCGTAGCTGCCGCCAGGTAACCCAGCCACCGCAAAAATATTTTTTAATTTTCCCCCTGGGTTACTAATGCCTGTTAGTTAGCATTAAGCCCCGAAGCGAATGAACATGGATAGCACCACGGCGCTGGCGGCCGATGCCCACCTTATCCGAGCCATCCAAGGTGGCGACGAGCGGGCCCTGAGCCAGCTCTACCGCCTGCACTGGCCCATGGTATCGCACTTTGTGCTGCAAAATAGCGGCACCGAGGACGATGCCCGCGATGTGTACCAGGAAGGCGTCATGGTATTTTATGAAAAGGTGCGCGAAGGCTCTTTGGAGCTCAGCTGCCAAATCAAAACCTACCTCTACGCCGTGTGCCGCCGCCTGTGGCTCAAGCGCCTCACCACCAAGAGCCGGCTGCACGGGGTGCGCCTGCTCGATGATGATGACTACGGCCCCTACCTCAACACGGGGGCCGAAGACGACCTCCACGAGGCCGAGGAGCGCGACCGGCGCTTCGCGACCATGAGCGAGGCGCTCACCCACCTGGGCGAGCCCTGCCGCTCGCTGC
>JAKONR010000205.1 GCA_022701825.1 Hymenobacteraceae bacterium
CGCATCAAGCTGCTCGAAGAAGCCGGCGTCACCTTCCGCTGCAACGTGGAAATCGGCCGCGACATCTCGGCCGACGAGCTACGCCGCACCTTCGACGCGGTGGTGCTGGCGGGCGGCGCCTCGGCCCCGCGCGAGCTGAACCTGCCCGGCCGCGACCTTAAGGGCATCCACTACGCTATGGAATACCTCACGCAGCAAAACCGCCGCGTGAGCGACACGCCCGTGGACAGTGAGCACATTCTGGCCGATGGCCTCGACGTGGTGGTTATTGGCAGCGGCGACACGGGCTCCGACTGCGTGGGCACCGCCAACCGCCAGCAGGCCAAGTCGGTAGCGCAGTTTGCCATGATGCACCAGCCCGGCGAGGAGCGCCCCGCCCACACACCCTGGCCGCTCTACCCCACCGTGTTCCGCACCAGCAGCTCGCACGAAGAGGGCTGCCAGCGCTACTGGGGCGTGAACACCAAAGCCTACCTAGGCGACTCAACCGGCTCGGTGCGCGCCCTGCTCGTGAGCGACGTAACTTGGGAAACCGACGACCTGGGCCGCCGCGTCCGCTTCGAGGAAGTACCCGGCTCCGACCGCGAAATCCCGTGCCAGCTGGTGCTGCTGGCCCTGGGCTTCACTGGCCCCGCCAACGCTAGCCTCATCGAGCAGTTTGGGGTAAGCCTCGACCCACGCGGCAACATCCACGCCCCCGAAACCACTTACCATACCAGCGTGCCCGGCGTGTTCGCGGCCGGCGACATGCGCCGCGGCCAGTCGCTCATCGTGTGGGCCATCTCAGAAGGCCGTGAGGCCGCCCGTCAAGTCGATAGGTACTTGATGGGTAAGACGAGTTTGCCAAGCAAGAATGCAGTGGGAATGTTCGGGTGAGAGGTTTAGACGCGAGATAAAAAAGAAGCCCCGGAAGCAGTTGCTTTCGGGGCTTCTCTCTTTACGAAAACGCAAGTTTACACCTTATCAAAACTTCGTTTTAGACCCATTATAAATCTAGGTAATGGACAATACCTTTCCGCAGCTTCCCTTACCAATTCTTTAATTTTTTCTTTCGCATTATGGTCTAATTCGGCTAGCCTTGTTCCTCTTTTATGTATTTTTCTAAGAATCAAAATGGGGTCATTACCAAGAGATTTTTCAAACGCCAAAACGCACTCAGTATCTTGTAAAGAAGTGCTTTGCAGTAAATAAAAATGCTTTCCTGCTCTTATTCTATCGCCTATTTCGCAATAAGTCTTGCCTGCAAAATAGTGCAGTAATTGATTTAGTGGGTCATACTCTAGCGCTCCTTCCAGCCTACTCAATGCCTTTCTTATATCCTTCTTTTCAATATCGATACTCGCCCGTACCATAATTACAGCAGCTCGGGTCAAATTAATACGACTATAGAGTTCTGGCAAAGTAAATTGCATAAGAATCGCCTAACCTTTCGAGAAGCAGATAGCTCTTTAAGAATAATTACAAGGCGAAAGATAATTGCCAACTATTACTTACAGCTGCTTACTCAGCGATAGCCCGCTGTACGAATACCCATTCACGTTCACGCCTTGCAGCGGCGACATCGAGATGCCCCGGCGCGCGGCCACCTTGTGCAGTTGTGGCACTACCACGCCCGCCGTGGCGCCCACGGCGTAGCCCACGATATTATCGGACAGGAAGTGCTTGCCAGCTTGAATGCGGAAGTATGCCACGGCGGCGGGCACGGCCGCCGCAGCGCCCCACACGTAGGGCTGGGCTGGCGAGTCGGGATTATAATCGTGGAAAACCTTGGCCGCGAAGAAAGTAGCCGCCGCCGTGTGCGCCGTATGGCCCGCGAAAAACGAGTTGGTTTGAATGCGGCTGGTGCGCAGGTCGCCGCCCTCGGGGCCATAGAGGAAGGGCCGGTAGCGCGGAATATTGCCAATGGAGGTAGTAAACAGCGCGTCGGCGGCCAACACGGTTTGCACGTAGAGGGCCAGCGTTTGGCCGTAGTGGCTGCGAATGGCGGGGCTCAGGGCCAGCAGGCCGGGGGCGATTACCAGCGAGGGGTAGCAAAGCAGGTCGCTGGCCGTCTGGGCTCTTTCGCTGAAGTAACCCGCCGAAAAGCGGTCAAATTTTGGCACGTCTTCTTTGCGCAGCGCGGCCAGCTCGGTGGCATTCAGCCCGCTGCGCTGCATCGAGCGGTAGAGGCCAAAGCCGCTCACGGCCAGCTCGCCGGCAATGATGGAGCCATCGACGGCGAAGCGCGTGCGGTAGGGCGACGGCGCTTTTTGGGCGGTGGTGGGCGTGCTGGCGACCAAGCTCAGCGAGCCGGCCAGTAACAAGGGAAAAACGTGCTTCATCGAACTGTAAAATGCTCCTAAACGCGGCAAGCCGCCGCAAGGTTGATGCCGATATAAGCTGGCCCGCTTGCCCCGCACTAATACTTGCGCCGCAAGGCGTTAAACCCCAGCAGCTCCTGCTCCGCCAGCGCCGCCGACACGGCTTGGTATACGGGCTCCAAATCGAGGCGCGACATACCGAGGGCGCGCACCAGCAGCACGTTTTCGCGCGCTTGAGTCACGGCTACCACGTAGGGCCGGCCGGCCAGCGTGGCATGCAACTCAGTCTGGCCGGGTGGCGGCAGCCGGCGCAGCGCGGCGGCCAGCCGCTGAAACTGCGCGCCGGCGGGCGGGCCCACCAGGTAGAGCGACAGCGCCGACTGGTACAACCCAAACGTGGCCTGCGAGGTAGCCAAGTGCTCTTCGGGCCGCAGAGCAAAGCGGTCGAGCAGCGCGAGGCGGCCGGCCACGCTCACCCGCAGCTCGGTGGCGAAACTGGTGAAGGCGAATTTTTCGCCCAGGTCGGTGCGGCCGGCGTGGTACCAGTCGGCCAGCAGCAACGTGGCCGATTCGGCCAGGTGCCAGTGCTGGGCCTGGTGGTAGCGGCTCTCGGCCTGGGGCACCAAGGGGTCGGGCAGCACCACGGCCAGGGCATTTTCGGCCAGGTGGCCTTCGGTGAGTTGCGCGGCCTGCTGGCCATCTATCGACTTGAAGATGCGGGTATTGGCCTGCGTGCTGAGCAGCACTCGGCTGCCCGCCTCGCAGCGCACGCGCAGCCGAATGCTGTCGCCGGCCACCAAGCCGCCCCCGTAGCTGGCCAGCACGGCGTGGCAGGCCGGGCCGGCCGGCGCGGCAGGGTTGATAATCTTGAGGGGCTGCACGCTGCGGCTGGCCACCAGGCGCGACTGCCGCCGCACCTGCGCCACCGTGAGCGCGCTCCACAAATGAGCGTCGTCGTCGGGCATTGAGCGGCAAGTTAGAAAGATGTAGCCCTGACTCGCAGAGTCCAAGCTACCCTGGCCAACCTCCCGGCCCGATTACCAGTTATACGGCCACCTATCCCTTTAAATTCTCATGGAAAACCTAACCGGAAAAACCGCCCTCGTGACGGGCGCGGGCAAAGGCATCGGCAAAGCCGTAGCCGTGGCCCTGGCCAAAGAAGGCGTAAATGTGGGCCTTTTGGCCCGCTCGACCAGCCAGCTCGAAGAAGTAGCCGCCGAGCTGCGCGCCCTGGGCGTGCGAGCCGCCGTAGCCTCGGCCGACGTGGCCGACGAAGCGGCCGTGACCGCCGCCGTGGCGCAGCTCAAAGCCGAGCTGGGGCCGGCCGATATTCTCATCAACAACGCCGGCATCGGCACGTTTGCCAAGTTTTTGGACATGCCCTCGGCCGAGTGGGAGCGCATTATCCGCGTGAACCTACTGGGCGTGTACTACGTGACCCGCGCCGTGCTGCCCGACATGCTGAGCAAGCAGAGCGGCGATATTATCAATATCGCTTCCACGTCGGGGCAGCGCGCCGCGGCGGGCAGCAGCGCCTACAGCGCGTCCAAATTTGCCCTCCTGGGCCTCACCGAAGCCCTCATGCAAGAGGTACGCAAGAGCAACATCCGGGTGTCGGCCCTCACGCCGAGCACGGTGGCTACCGAGCTGGCCATCAGCAACAACCTCACTGACGGCAACCCCGACAAGGTGATGCAGCCAGAGGATTTGGCCGAGTTCATGGTTGCGCAGCTGAAGCTGAACCGCCGCATCTTCATCAAGGAAGCAGGCATGTGGTCGACTAACCCGTAAGATTGTTGCCTTGGTGCGTGAACCTCACCCCCCGGCCCCCTCTCCAAAAAAGAGGGGGAGCCGACCACAAGCTGACGTATGCTAACGTCGAAAGGCGTCAGGCTCCCCCTCTTTTTTGGAGAGGGGGCCGGGGGGTGAGGTTCACGTGTGCAATTTGTCCCAAACCGGCATCAGAAGGATTCCATCCTTCTAGCAACCTATGCCGCGACTGCTACTTCTCCTGATTTTCTGCGGGTTCATCACTACCGCTCAGGCGCAGCAGCGGCTGGCGGCAGCCCGGCAGCGCAGCTACCTCACCAAGGTTTTTCGGCTTACGGAGGCGCAAACCAAGCTCTTGTACGAGCGCGGCCTGGGGGCCGCCCGGCCCGATTTTTTTGCGGTGCCCGTCGACTCATTTCCCACCGACAGCCTGCGCCCCCGGCCGCTGCCGCTGGGCTACTACCTGGTGGCCCGCACCGAGGGCGCGCAGCTGGTGTACTGGCTGCGCACCGAAACCGACCGCACCGTGGCCGTGCTCGACAACCAGGTAGACCTGGCCCTGG
>JAKONR010000223.1 GCA_022701825.1 Hymenobacteraceae bacterium
TAGTCGGCGGCGCCCTCTGGAGCCAGCTGCGCTACACGCCCCTGGAGGCTTCCTCGCACCGCGAGGCCCCGCTGATTGCCGACGACCCGGTGGCCGACAACACCGACCTCTACGCCTTCAAAGACCCGAATGACGCGGGCAAAATCATCATCATTGCCAACTACATCCCGTTTGAGCTGCCGCAGGGCGGGCCCAACTACTCGACGTTTGGCGAGAACGTGCGCTACGAAATCCACGTCAAAAACCAGGCGGGGACTACGGGCGACGACATTACGTATCGCTTCACCTTCACGCGGACCAACGATGACCCGAGCACGTTTTTCAACATCCGGCTGGGGGCGCAAAACCTGAAAACCACCTATACCTGCGAGAAAATCACGGCCAGCGGCACGACTACCATCGTGAGCGGCGGCGTGGTGCCGCCCAATAACATCGGGCCGCGCTCCATCAATGGGGCGGCGGGCCTGAACTCGGGCATCTCGTACACCGACCGCCGCCTGAATGCCATTACTATGGCCTCGACGGGCGAACGCATCCTGTGCGGGCCTTCCGACGACCCGTTTTTTGCCGACCTGGGGGCCATTTTTGACTTGGCTAATATCCGCGGCGCGTCGGGGGGGGCGGGCACGCCTACCGATGGGCTCTCGCGCAAAAACTGCCACAGCATCGCGCTCAGCATTCCGGTTGAAAACCTGCAGAAATCGGGTAAGACCATTGCGCAGGCCGCCAATATTCTGGATTCCGACTACATCATTGGGGTGTGGGCCTCGGCCAGCCGCCCGGCCATGCAAACCCTGAGTAGCACCGCCAATCCCACCAACAGTGGCGGCTGGGTGCAGGTATCGCGCCTGGGCATGCCGCTTACTAATGAAGTGATTAACCCCATCGGGGGCAAGGATGCCTGGAACGCCCGCACCCCCGGCAACGAGGCAGCCGTAACCGATACCTATCTCTCGAACCCCGAGCTGGGTTTGTACATGGCGGATAACGTGCCCGTAAACGGCGCGGCCCCCAAAGCTTCGACGGCGCCCACTTACTATGGCGAGGCGATTCCGAACATCGCCAAGCTGCGCATTCAGAGCAAGTCGCTGGCCGGTTTGTTTCCTGCTTCCTCGGGCTTGCAGAATGGCTTCGACTTCCGCAACGGCGCGCCCGGCCTGGCCCCGCTGTACAGCACGACTGGTAACCTGGGCACGGCTTTCGCCTCGGCGGCCAACGGCGGCTTTGGCGAATACCTGCTGAACAGCGGCCAGGCGGGCAGCCCGCGCTCGGTCGACATCAAGCCGATTTTCCACACCGGCGTGCCCAACCTGATTCCGTACCAGCTGGCGACGGGCAAGAACGGCAACCCACTGGCGGCTGGCAAGCCGTTCATCAACAATTTTTTGCCGGTATTTGGGGACATGCTGCGCCTGAACATGGCCGTGCCGGCCACCCCGCGCACCTCGCCCGACTTTAGCAACCAGGGCCTGCTGCAAGCGGCAGTGCTGGGCCTGACCAACCCGACCTACACCGGCTTTACGCCCACCGCCGCTACGCCCATCCAGTTTATTCCGAACATGGATGGCTTCCCCAACGGCCGCCGCTTGGAGGATGCCGTGGACCAGATTGAGCTAAAAGCCGTGAGCGGCGTGGTGCTAGCCGCCATCGGCCTGTGGTACGACGACTACGCGGCGGGCACCAGCCAGTCGCCCGTGACCACGCAGCTCGGCAACGTGCTGGGCTTCACCACCGGTGTAGAAGCGAATGACACGACCATCCGCACGACGTTTCCTTTCGTGCAAACGCCCTGGGTGGGCACTGGCTCGGCCAGCGGCCCGACCAACACGGTCGTTATCCCCGACCTGACGGTGAGCACGACCATGAACGTAGAATCGGGCACGTATAACAACGTGACCATCACCAGCGGCGGTGTGGCGGCTTTCAACGGCCCCATCGTGGTAAACGGCACCCTGACCGTGCAAACGGGCGGCGTGATGAGCACCCGCGGCGTGCTGGCTACCAACTGCAACCCCATCACGGGGCCGGGCAGCTTCGTGCTGCAAGCCGGGGCTACGCTGCGCATCTGCGACAGCAACGGCATCGCGGCCACGGGCACTACGGGCGCCATTCAGCTCACGGGCTCGCGCACGTATTCCAATGATGCGAGCTACGAGTACATCGGCACCGATGCCCAGCTCAGCGGCCCCGGCCTGCCCAGCCGCGTGCGCAGCCTCACGGTGAACAACGCCGCCGGCCTCACCCTGAACAACGGCGGCGTGGGCGTGGCCCAATTGCTGGCCCTGACTAACGGCAACCTCGCCAGCAGCGCCGGCCAGCTGCTGACGCTGCTCTCGACGCCCACCAGCGGCACGGCCCTGGTCGTGAACACCAACGGCGCGGTAACGGGTACGGCGACCATGCAGCGCGCCATCGACCCGGCCTTCAACAGCGGCGCGGGCTACCGCCACTACTCGTCGCCGGTGCAGAGCACCATGCTCAGCGACCTGGCCAGCAACACGCCGAGCTTCAACCCCATATTCAACCAGGCCTATAACACGGCCGCTAACCCGAGCCTGGTTACGCCCTTCCCCAACGTGTATGCCTACGACCAGAGCCGCGTCACGATGGCGGCCAATACCTCGGCGGCCTTCGATATGGGCTTCGTGGTGCCGCAGGCCAGCGACGTGATGACCGTGCTCGGTGGCTACACCGTAAACATCCCGGCCAGCGCGGTAGTCGACCTTTCGGGCACCCTCACCACGGGCCCCGTCACGCGCGGCGGCCTCGCCCGCGGCACCCAGCCCCAAAGCGGCTGGCAACTGCTCGGCAACCCGTACCCCTCGCCGCTCGACTTCAGCCAGACGGCCGGCATCACGCGCACCAACCTCGACGATGCGGTGTACGTGTACCAGAGCACCGGCCAGTACACGGGCCAGTACCGCAGCTACGTCAATGGCTTTGGCAACCCGCTGGTGGCCGCCATGCAGGGCTATTTTATGCGGGTAACTACGCCCGGCACCAGCAACGGCAGCCTGGCCCTGACCAACGCCGCCCGCGTCACGACCTTCAGCACTACGCCGAGCTTCAACCGCCCCACCGCCGACCTGCGCCCGCAGGTGAGCCTGAGCCTGCGAGGCAATGCGCTGCAGCTGGGCGACGAAACGTCGGTGTATTTCGAGCAGGGCGCCACCGCCGGCTTCGATGCCAAGTTTGATGCCTACAAGCTGCCTAACTCATCGGGCATGAACGTGAGCAGCTATATCACCGGCGATGAGCTGTCCATCAACGGCCTCGCGCCCTTGAACGTAGCCGTGGCCACTACCGTGCCGCTCAACGTACACGTGCCCTCTGCCGGCACCTATACGCTGAATGCCACCAACTTGGCCAACTTCGCCAGCGCCACCACGGTGCTGCTGCTCGACGCCGAAACCGGTGCCCGCATCAACCTCTCGCAGCAGCCGCAGTACAGCTTCACGGTCGCCACTACGGCGCTGCCGGGCCGCTTTAGCCTGTATTTTGGCCCGGCTACCCCGCTGGCGGCCACCAACGCCGCGCTGGCCCAGCAGGTGCAGCTCTTCCCGAACCCGGCCCGCGGTAGCTTCACGGTAGTAGTGCCCGCCGAGCTCGGCCGGGGCACCGTCACGGCCACGCTCTACAACCAGCTCGGCCAGGCCGTGGCCCAGCGCAAGCTCGCCATGACCGCCGCCGGCGCTACCTCGCAGTTCGACGTGGCCGGCCTGGCGCTGGGAGTTTACACCTTGCAGCTCTCGGGCAGCGATGCCAAGGTAACCAAACGCTTGGTTATCGAGCAGTAAGCAGACCCACACTAGCCCAGGCCGCAAGTGGCAGCCTGGGCTAGTGCTAGCTGGTTTTTTGGTTTTCTCATCCAAGCCCAAGCCTTTCTTATGAAAAAATATACGCTCTCCCGCGCCTTTGCTGGTGCCCTGGTTTTTGGCTTATTCACGGTGGCGCCGGTGCTCGCCCAAAACCCCAGTACGGGCGGACCTTCGCCGCAGCCCGCCGCCGTGCCCCTCGATGGCGGCGCTTCCTTGCTGCTGGCCAGCGGCGTGGCCCTCGGCCTCAAAAAGCTGCGCGACCGCCGCCGGGCGCGCTAGCAGCCGCCTGCTCTAACTAGGTTGGTAAAGAAACTAGCCGGGCCGTTGCCAAAATTCTCCATGGATAATGGAGAATTTTGGCAACGGCCCGGCTAGTTTCTTTAGTGAGTGGCTACTTGAGAATGAGTGTTTTCTGGTCTTTTACCAGCACCGTAAATACGCCCACGCCGCCCTGCACCGTGCTGTGAATGGACGAGGGCTGCGAAAATGGGTTGCCATTGGCATTGCGGGCGTCGCGCACCGACTGCCGGAAGGCGAAGTACAGCGAATCGACGTGGTAGAGCGTGGCCGTGATGGTGTCGTTGGGGTTGAAGCGGTAGCGCGTGACCTGCGCGTAGGGCAGCCCGTTGAAGAGCCGGTCGCGGATGTCGTTGTCGGTTTCGGAGTTGTTGGCGGGCTTGCCCTTGTGCAGCATCAGGCGGTAGAAGTCGGTGGTGGCGGCCGGGTCGGTCCACTTGGTCATAAAGTACGCCTTGCGGTCAGTGGCGGTGTTGAACTTGTACTTGACCGAGTCGATAGGAATAAACGTGGGCACCACGGCCGTGCCCACCACGTGCCGCCCGCGCCGGTCCTGCACGTCGAGGGCAAACTGCTGCCCCGCCGCCGCCGCCACGGCCGCCGTGCCGCTGTGGGTGTAGTACTTGCCCGTGGCCGCGTCGAGGCCGGGCCGAAAAGGCAGGTTTACGACCCGCCCGCCGGGCAGCGTCAAATTTACGGTGACGTCGGTAGGCAACTGCACCGACTGGCCATCGGGCAGTGCCAGTATCTGCGAGCCCGCTGCCACGGCCTGCCCGTTATCGAGGTAAGGTACTGATTCGGTCACGCTTAGGCGCGGGGCCGCCCCGTTTTCGAGGTAGCACTCCACCACCAGCTGGTTGTCGTACTGCGGCAGCGGCACGTCGATGCTCTTCTGAAAGTCGCCGCAGCCCACCAGCCCTCCCAGCCCCGCAGCGGCAAAAAGATATCTTGCTACTTTCCGAGCTTCAAAAAGACCATCCATAATCAATCAAATAAAAATTATAAAAATCAGCAACTTAACTCGCCAGCCAAAACGCAAGACAGAGCTCCACGCTACCTCAGCCAGCCCGCGCAGCGGGCGTATCTGCGAAATCCGTTTAATCCGTTTGAATCTGCGGTCAAAAGCGGAAGTTGTACGTCACGGACGGAATAATCGGGAACAGCGACACCTGCCGCGCCCGGTAGCCCGTCACCTTATCGGTAGCCTTGTCCCGAGTCTGCTCAAAGTAAATGAAGTACGCATTGCGCCGATTATAAGCATTATAGATGCTGAACGTGAGGTCGCGACCGCCGCCGATGCGCGAAGGGTGCAGCTTGTACACCATGCCGAGGTCGAGGCGATGGTAGGGGATGAGGCGGTACGAGTTGCGGTCGGGGTAAATGGGCACGGCCTGCACGCCGCCCTGGTAGATATCCTGAATGGCGAAGCGCCCCTGCGGCAGCGTAGTGGGCGCGCCGCTGGTGTACACAAAGCTGGCCGTGAGGTCGATGCGCGCGTTGAGCTTGTGCAGCACCACGGCCGTGAGGTTGTGGCGGCGGTCGTAGTTGGGGAAGAAATCGCGGCCGCCGTTGATGCCCGCGGTGCCAAGCTGGGGCGGGAAATTGCGCTTGGTCCAGGCCAGGGTGTAGCCGACCCAGCCGGTGGTTTTGCCCTCCTTTTTTTCGAGGTAGAGCTCGTTGCCGTAGCTCCAGCCGCGGCCGAACAGAAACTCGCCGTCGAGGTTGTCATTGGCAAAAATCTGGGCACCATCCCGGAAGTCAATCACATTTTTGGCCCATTTGTAATACACCTCATCGGTGAGCAAAAATTTGCCGCCGCCCAGCAAAAAGCTCACGCCCGTGCTCACCTGCTGCGAGCGCTCGGGCCGCACGCTCAGCCGCGACGGGTACCAGATATCGGTGGGTAGCGAGGCGCCCGAGTTCGACACCAAGTGCACGTACTGGTACATGAGCGCGTAGCTGCCCTTGAGCGAAATTTTGTCGCTGAGCGCGTAGCGGGCCGAGGCGCGGGGCTCGATGCCACCGTAGGTATCGCTGCCGCTGCGGAAGCCCGAGAGCCGCAGCCCGCCTTCTATTTGCAGCTTATCGCTGGCTTTGAAATTGTCGGAGGCATAAATACCGCCTTCCTGGCCGGTGTAGTTCACGTCGGCCCCGAAGTTCACGCTGCCATCCTGCGAGCTGCGCTGCAGGCGGCCGACGCCGAAATTGTGGTGCGTGACGAGTGCGCCAAACTGGATAGTATGGCGGTCGTTGGGCACGTAGCTGAAATCGGTGCGCCCCGTATAGTCCTGAATAGTAGAGCCCAGCTCGAAGCTGAACTGGTCGACGCCGTTGCTGAGCTGGTACTTGTAGTTGGTAGCCGCCACCGAGGTATTGGCGGTGAGGCGGGGCGAAAACGTGTGCTGCCAGCGTAGCACGCCCAGCGTATTGCCCCAGGCAAAATTGGAGTTGAAGCCGTTGGGCGAGGTGAAGCCGAAGATGTCGCGCCCCAGGTAGCCGGTCAGGTAGAGGTTGTCCTTTTCGCCGAGCTTATAGTTGGCCTTGGCGTTGAAATCGTAGAAGTAGTAGTCGGGGATGGGGCTGTAGTCTTCCTTGCCCGCGTTGGCGCGGTTGAGGGCGCGGGTAAAGACGTCGAAATACGTGCGCCGCCCGCTCACGATAAACGAGCCGCGGCCCTTGTTTATCGGCCCCTCGAAGCTGAGGCGCGACGAAATAAGCCCGATGCCGCCCGATACGACGTATTTCTGGCGGTCGCCCTCGCGCAGCTTCACATCGACCACCGACGACAACCGCCCGCCAAACTGCGCCGGAAAGCCCGCTTTGTACAAGTCCACCGACTGCACGGCGTCGGAGTTGAACACCGAAAACAGCCCGAACAAGTGGTTGGGGTTATACACCAGCGCGTTGTCGAGCAGCACCAGGTTTTGGTCGGAGGAGCCGCCGCGCACAAACAGGCCGCTCGTGCCCTCGCCGCCGCTCTGCACGCCGGGCTTGAGCTGCAAGGTTTTCAGAATATCGACCTCGCCAAACAGCGCTGGCAGCAGCTTGGCCTCGCGGATGCTGAGGTGCTCGACGCCCATTTGAGTGGTCTGGAGCTTCTCTTTCAGCGACTGCTGCCCCTGTATCACCACCTCGCCCAGCTCGTTCTGGTTGGTGGTTAGGGTGAAGTTCTGCTTCTGATTGCGAGTGAGTTTAACATCTAGCGTTTGCGAGGCGTAGCCCACAAACGACACGACTACCTGCTGCGGCCCAGCCGGCAGGGTTAGCTTGTAGCTACCGTCGGCCTCGGTGGCGGTGCCCAGCGCCAGGGCCGGCACCGCCACCGAAGCGCCCGGCAGGGCCGCGCCCTGGGCATCGCGCACCACGCCGCTGAGCAGGTAGCGGGCCTGCGCCCAGCTTAGGCCGGGCAGTAGCGCAAATAAAACACTAAAAATAATACTATTACGTAGCGCTAAAGCTTGACTCATGCTGCAAAGTAACGACCGGTAGGGCACGGTTTTGCGGCAACGCCGGGCGCAAAGGTTTAGTTTATTTGCAGATTGACTAGGCTTTACAAATACGCGCCGACGGTTTGGTTAATCTGCGCGGCGGGTACCACGCCCGCCTGCCGCCACACCGGCTGTCCCTTGTGAAATAGGATAAGCGTGGGAATACTCTGCACCCGGAACTGCTGGGCCACGGCCTGGTTTTTATCGACGTCGATTTTAATAACGCGCAGCTTGCCCTCGTGCTGGGCGGCTATTTGCTGCAAGATGGGCGCCATCGTTTTGCACGGCCCACACCAGTCGGCGTAAAAATCGACCAAAACCGGCATCCCGGGGCTGTTGATGAGTTCGGAAAAAGACTTGCGTGGCATGGTGGTGGGGTTAGGAAGTGAGTAGGGTAGGAGGTGAGCAGGTAAATTTGCGGTGGCAAACCAGCTCCTGGCTTGCGTAGTACTTCTACCCGCCGGCTTCGGTTTCGTTTTGTCGCTCCCCAATCCACTCACCCGCCCGCCTGCCTGGCTGCGACCCGTGTTTCCGGGCACCGAGTGGCGCGGCGCGTCGGCCGGCCCCACCGGCCGTCCGCGCCTCTACCTCACCTTCGACGACGGCCCCATCCCGGAAGAAACGCCCTGGATTTTAGAGCAACTGGCGGCTTTTGGGGCGCAGGCTACGTTTTTTTGCGTAGGCGACAACCTGCGGCGCCACCCCGCAATAGCCCGCGCCGCCCTGGCCGCCGGCCACCGCCTCGGCAACCACACCCAGCACCACCGCAGCGCCTGGAACACGCCCCGCGCCGACTACCTGGCCGGCGTGGCCGCGTGCGAAGCCTCTTTAGCTGTTAGCCATCAGCTGTTGGCTGTTGGCTCCCGGCCAAGCGCGCCTGAGAAAATACTACTAGCTGATAGCCAACAGCTAACAGCCAGCAAACCCCTCTTCCGCCCGCCCTACGGCCGCCTTACCTGGCCGGTGCTGCGGGCGCTGCGGCCCTACTACCGCCTCATAATGTGGAGCCTGCTCACCCGCGACTACGACCCCGACCTCGCGCCCGAGCGGGCGCTGCGCCTCACGCTGGCCGCCGCCCGCCCCGGCGACATCGTGGTGCTGCACGACTCGCGCAAGGCCAGCCGCTCGCTGCGCTTTGTGCTGCCCCGGCTGCTGGCGCACTACGCCGAGCTGGGCTATGAGTTTGCGGCGTTGTAGCTTGATTGGCTTCTGATAATGAGCGTACTATTTTACTCCTGCGCCACCTACTGCGCCCTGTGGCTAACCTGGCTCGGCGTCATCACGCAGCGCCTGGCGGCGCGCACCGGCGCACCGGCGCCGGTGCCGCTGCCCACGTCGCTACCCCGCGTCAGCATTCTCATCGCGGCCCGCAATGAAGAAGCGGCCCTGCCGCGCTGCCTGGCCAGCGTGCGGGCGCTCGACTACCCCGCGCACCTGCTCGAAGTGCTGGTGGGCGACGATGCCAGCACCGACCGCACTAGCGCCGTGGCCGAGGTCGCAATGCAGGGCTTCGGGGGCGAGTTTGAAGTTATTCCCATCGCCGAAAACCTGGGTCAGGCCCGCGGCAAGGCCAACGTGCTGGCCCACCTGGCCCACCGCGCCAGCACCGAGTACCTGTTCATTACCGATGCCGACATTGCCCTGCCGCCCACCTGGGTGGCGGCCATGCTGGCGCACGCTACGCCGCGGGTGGGCACCGTCACGGGCCTCACGGTGGTGCAGGGGGCGGGCGCGCTGGCCGGCTGGCAGGGCATCGACTGGCTCTTGTCGTTGGCCACCGCGCAGGTCGCTACCGATGCCGGCCAGCCCATGACGGCGATGGGCAACAACATGCTCGTGACCCGCGCCGCCTACCGCGCCACTGGCGGCTACGAGGCGCTGCCCTTCTCCGTCACCGAAGACTTTGCCTTATTCGAGGCCGTGAATGCGCAGGGCTACGGCTTCCGGCAGGTATTTGGGCCCGGTGTGCGGGCCACTTCGCTGCCCATGCGCTCGTGGGGCACGCTGCTGCGGCAGCGCCTGCGCTGGATGCGCGGCCTCGACGCGCTGCCGCGCCGGGTGCAGGCGGCGCTGGTGCTGTTCAGCGGCTACTGGCTGGCGCTGCCGGGGCTACTGGTGGCGGGCCAGCCGCTGTGGGCGCTGGGCGCGCTGGCCCTCAAAATAGCCGCCCAGGCCCTGCTGCTGCGGGTGGCCACGCGCCGGGCCGGGCTGCCCATGCCGGGCGCGGCGCTGGTGGTCGGGTACGAGTTTTTCGCGCTGGCCCTGATTACCCACGCCTCGCTGAGCCGGCTTTTCGGGCCGCGCGGGGTCGACTGGAAGGGGCGGCGCTACGCGTAGCGCCGGCGCACGGCCGGGCCGAAGCTTGGGCGGCGGCTGTATCTTTGAAGTTCGTTTCTCGCTCAAACAATACCTCCCCGCGTTATGCACATTGCCATCGTCGGCAACATCGGAGCCGGCAAAACCACGCTGGCCCATAAGCTGGCCCAGCATTTTCGCTGGGAAGTATTTCTGGAAGAGGTAGATGATAATCCCTACCTCAAAGACTTTTACGGCGATATGCCGCGCTGGGCGTTCCACTTGCAGGTGTACTTCTTGAATGGCCGCTTCCGCCAAACGCAGCGCATCAAGGAGCTGGTGCAGGCGGGCAAGAGTGTGATTCAGGACCGCACGATTTACGAAGATGCCCACATCTTCGCGGCCAACCTGCACGAGTCGGGCCAGCTCGTGGAGCGCGATTATCAGAATTACTACGCCTTGTTTGAGACCATGATAGGCCTCGTGAACCCGCCCGACTTACTGCTCTACCTGCGCGCCGATTTGCCCAAGCTCATCGGCCAGATTGAGAAGCGCGGCCGCGACTACGAAAGCGCCATCAGCATCGAATACCTCAAAAACCTCAACGAGCACTACGAGCAGTGGATTGCCAATTATAAAGAAGGTAAGCTGCTGATAATCGACGTGAACGAGCTCGACTACGTGAAGCGCCCGGAGGATTTGGGCGATATTATCGAGCGCATCAACGGCAAGCTGTTCGGGCTGTTTTAGCGCTGTTGCGCGGACTCTGTAGTCCGCGTTTTGGCTGCCCGCTCACGGACGCGGACTGCAAAGTCCGCGCAACTACCCATCCAGTGCCGTGTTCAAAAACCCGACCCACGGCCGCGCCGCCCGGATGCCCGCCACCACGCGCTCGATAAAGTCGGGCCGTAGCGTTTCCTCATCTGAAAACAGCCGCCCCACGCCGTAACTCTTCAGCTTGAGCCACGGCAATGCGGGGTCGTCGGCGGCGTAGCCGCGCGGCGGGCGCGTGAGCTGCGGCGCGCTCATATCCAGCCCATTGGGGAAGTGCTGTAGCAGCTCTGCATCCTCGATGCGGCGGTGAAACTCGTCGCCGCTGTAGTGGATTTCCTGCCGGATGGCCGCCAGTTCGGCCGGGGTGGGGGTAAAGCGCCCGGCCCGCAGCCACGAGTGGCCGCCGGGGCTCAGGGCCAGGTAGTAGCCGGCGCGTTCGGCGTGCCGCCCGCCCGGTACCAGCCCCGAGCCAAAGCGGCGCTTATATGGCTCGGGGTCGGTTTGGCTGCGGTCGTTTTTATGCAGCCTGAACATCGCCTGCGCGGGCGTCAGCTCGGCCAGCTCGGGCGCCACGGGCGTGGCCTGGCGAATGACTTCGGCCACGAGGTCGGCGAAGTGGTCGCGGGCGCGCAGGTAGTCGGCGCGGTGCGCCTGCATCCAGGCGGTGTTGTTATTGGCCGAGAGGCGGCGCAGAAAATCCAGTACGAAGGCGTTGTCCATGCGGGGAGCTATGAAGTGGGTGTAGAGACGCATACTTGCGTCTCTGCGTTGTTACGCCCGCCTGACGTGAGACACAAGTATGCGTCTCTACATCCTATAACTCCACCACGTCGCCTACCCGAATTAGCCCGCTCGCAGGGCCAGTTACGTTCTGGCCAAACATGATTTTATTACCCACCTTGCGGTAGGTAGCCAGGGTGCGCAGCGGCTCGGTAGCCGGGTTTTTCTCGGCCGTGGCCTGGTCGATGGTCGTGACCACGCAGCGGCCGCACTCGCGCACGGCGCGGAAGGGCTGGCCCGCTACTTGAAAGCCAGTCCATTGCCGCTCGGCGTCGGCGGGTAGGCCGCGCACTACCAGGTTGGGGCGAAAGCGGTCCATCGGCACGGGCTCGGCGAGTTGGGCGTTCAGCTTGTGCAGCGATTCCTCGCTGGCCAGCAGGTAGGGGTAGCCGTCGGCGAAGCTCACGAGCGTGCCGGGCGGGTTCAATTCGGGCTTGTCGGAATCGGCATCGCGGCGCACCATGTCCGACATGTACACCAGCTTGCAGGCGCGGCCCAGCGCCTTGCTCAGCCAGGCGTCGGCCTCGGGCGTGCCGCGCCAGGCAAAGACCATGTCATCCCAAATCGTGACAAACAGCGTCTTATCCGGCGCAGCCTCAAAGGGGATGTAGAGCGGCAGCAGCTCGGGCCGCTGGCGATGGCGCAGCAAGAAGCCGTTATACGCCGGCTCTACGGCCAGCAGGGCCATTTCGGCATGTTCGCGCTGGGTCAAAAAGCGGTTGCGCTCGTCTACTATCAGCCAGCGGCGGTCGTGGCGCAGGCCGCGCGGCGTGAGCTCGGCGGCCGGCAGGCTGATGCCGCCCAGCGACTTGACAGGGTAGATAAAAATACCAGAAAGTGTAATTGCAGAAGAAAGAGCGGACATGCCGCAAAGGTAGCGGCTCGGGCGAGGTGGTGAAGAGGCAGGGGTGTCCGTCATGCTGAGCGGAGCGCAGCGGAGTCGAAGCATCTCTATCGGTGAACTAACTCCTGGCGCTAGCAACGAAGCGATAGAGATGCTTCGACTCCGCTGCGCTCCGCTCAGCATGACGGATGCCTTTACTCACCAAATTCAACCCTAATGCAGCGCCCGCTTCTTCACCATGCCGCCCTTCGCATCGTTTACGCTGTGCATGATGATGAACGCCTTGGGGTCGATGTGGTTGACTTCGCTCGTGACCTGGCCGACTTCGAGGCGCGTGACGACGGTGAATACGATGTCGATGGGGCTGGGCTGCTCGCCGCGCGAGCCGTAGCCGCGGTGCCCGGCGTACACCGTGACGCCCCGGCCGAGGCGCTCGGTGAGTGTGCGCCGGATTTTGTCGCTGTGCTCCGAAATGATGGTGACGCCCGTGTATTCCTCGATGCCATTGACCACAAACTCAATGGTTTTGGAGGCCGCCAGGTAGGTGAGGATGGAGTAGAGCGCCGTGGGCACGTCGAGCAACACGGCTACTACGATAAAAATTAAAATATTGAGCACCAACACAAAGTCGCCCACGCTGAGGCTGGCCTTGCGGCTGAGGTACACGGCCAGAATCTCGGTGCCATCGAGTACGCCGCCGCCGCGCATGGCCAGCCCGATGCCCGCGCCCAGGAAGAAGCCCCCAAACACGGCAATCAGCATCTTGTCCTGCGTCACGACCGGGAAATGCACGGTTTCGAGCACCACGGCCAGCGCCAGGATGGCCAGCAGCGCCCGCACCGCAAAGCCCTTGCCCATCTGCCGGTAGCCCAGCCACACGAAGGGCAGGTTGAGCAGCACCAGCAGCACCGAGAGGGGCGGGTCGCCGGGCAGCAGGCGGGCGGCCAGCAGCGAAATGCCGGTTACGCCACCATCAAACAGGCCATTGGGCAGCATGAATGCCTCCAGGCCCAGGGCCGCCGAGGCCACGCCCAGCACCAGGTACACCACGTTGCGTAGCTCCTCGCGCAGCCGCGATTCGGTGGGCGCATTGGGCGGAGCCGGGGCGTCGGCAATGACTGGGTGGCCGGTGAGCACGGCAGCAGTGTCTTCGGCTGATAACTCGGGTGCGGCGGTGCTGGCTTGCAGCTGCCGCAGGCGGGCTAGGATAGATAATTGAGCAAGCATATACTGGCTTACGCAAAAAAGCCCGCCTGCGCTGCCATCTATTGCTTTTTAGCGGCTTCCTGCTGCAAGGCCAGCTGCACGGCGGCGTAGAGGTCTACTACCCCACCCGTGGCCGAAAGGGTATAGAAATCAGCCTTTTTGCCGCCTTCGCCGGGTACCAGCACCTGCGTGTGGTGCACCTGCGCCGACTCGCGGATGATGCGCTTCAGGTCCACCGCCGTGAGGCTGGGGAAGTACGACTTGAGCACCGCCGCCACGCCCGCCGTCACGGGCGAGGCCATGCTGGTACCGCTCTCGTTGCCGTATTTGCTGCCCGGCAGGGTCGAGAAAATGGCCACGCCGGGCGCGAACACATCGACCTGCCGCTTGGAGTAGTTGGAGAAGCTGGCGGGCAGGTTCTCGTCGTCGGTGGGTCCGGAGGCGCCCACGGTGAGCAGGGTAGTGGGCACCGCGCCATTGAGGTACAGCGAAGCCGGGAAGTTGGCGTAGGTATCGAGGTTTTTGTTCTCGTTGCCAGCGGCGTGCACTAGTAGCACGCCCTTGGCTTCGGCGTATTTATAAGCCGCTTCCACGGCCGGGCGCTGGGGCGAAAATTCCTTGCCGAAGCTCATGTTGATAATCTGCGCGCCGTTGTCCACGGCG